>NZ_JBEXXN010000026.1:0-95365 GCF_040630445.1 Streptomyces sp. NPDC005805 | reverse complement strand
CTGGCCGAGGAGTTCACCCTCCAGGAGCTGGTCGCCCGGATGAACGAGCTGTACGCGAGCTCGCTGGACACCATCATCACCGCGGACGCCGTCTGCCCGAAGGGGCGCGGGCGCACGGTGGGGTGGCCCCGCCGCGTGGCGGCGGGGGCACCCCGGGGTCCGTCAGCGGACCTCGGTGATTTCGGGGCCGCGCTGGAGCTGGCCCATGCCGCCGGAGAAGCGGGAGCCCTCCTGGTCGTCCTGCTGGACGCCCTCGGGGACCATCTGCGCGTCGTCCGGGAGCTTGAGGACGATCGGGTCGCGGGGCGCCATCGGGCCCTCGCCGCGGACCACGACCGTGTCCCGGAAGATCTGCTCCAGCAGCCCGGCCGCCTGCGGCTGGACCGCGCCCTGGCCGGAGATCACGCCGCGCAGGAACCAGCGCGGTCCGTCGACGCCGACGAAGCGCACCAGCTGCACGCCACCCGTGCCGTTCGGGAGCTGGACGGGCACCTGGGCCCGCAGCTCCCAGCCGAGCGGGCCCTCGACCTCGTCGATGATGCCGCCCTGCTGCGTGATGCCGGAGGCGATCTCCTCGCGGACCTCGCCCCAGATGCCCTCCTTCTTGGGGGCCGCGAACGCCTGGAGCTGCACCGCGCTGTCGCGCAGCACGACCGTGGCCGCGACGATCGCGTCGCCCGCGACCTCGACCCGCAGCTCCATGCCCTCGACACCGGGCACGAACAGGCCGCCCAGGTCCACCCGGCCCTCGCCGGGCTTGGAGACCTCGGAGATGTCCCAGGGGCCGTCGGGCCGCGGGGCGGGCGGGAGGTTCACCCGGCGGGGTTCCTCGGCGTCCGTACCGAGCTCGTCGACCTGCTCGGCCTCGCCCGTTGCGTCCGCCGCGTCCTCGGCGGAACCACTCTTCTTGCGACGTCCGAACACGTCACTGTCCTTCCCGGTCGGATACGACCGCAGCGTATCGATTCCCACCCGTAGCGCCGCCCACGGCGGCATGACCGCCGGTGGACCCGAAGCCCCCCTCGGCCCGCGCCGAGCCGGGAAGCTCCGCCACCTCGTGGAAGCGCACCTTCTCGACCTGCTGGACGACCAGTTGGGCGATCCGGTCGAATCGTTCGAACCGCACACTCTCGCGCGGATCGAGGTTGACCACGATCACCTTGATCTCCCCACGGTACCCGGCATCGACGGTCCCCGGGGCATTCACGAGAGCCACTCCGCACCGGGCGGCCAGCCCGGAGCGGGGGTGCACGAAGGCCGCGTAGCCGTCGGGGAGGGCGATCGAGACGCCCGTGGGGAGGACGGCGCGCTCCCCGGGGGCCAGTTCGGCGGCCTCGGTGGTGACGAGGTCGGCCCCGGCGTCACCGGGGTGCCCGTACGCCGGCAGCGGGACCTCGGGGTCCACGCGGCGGATCAGGACGTCGACGGGTTCACGCATCAGGGGTTCACCTCGAAGGCTCGGGCACGGCGGACCTGGTCCGGGTCCGCCATGGCCGCCCGGATCTCCTCGGGACGGCCGTTGTCGATGAAGTGGTCGACCTTGACCTCGATGAACAGCGCGGAGGCGCGCACCGCGACCGGGCCGTCCGGTCCGCCGATGCGGCCGACCGCGGAGGAGTAGATCTTGCGCCCGGCGACGGCGGTCACCTCGGCGTCCAGATGCAGCACGGTGCCGACGGGCACGGGCCGCACGAAGTCGGTCTCCAGCCGGCCGGTGACGGCGATGACGCGCAGCAGCCAGCCGAGCGAGCCCAGGGTCTCGTCCAGCGCGGTGGCCAGCACCCCGCCGTGGGCGAGGCCGGGGGCGCCCTGGTGGGCGGGCTGGACGGTGAACTCGGCGGTGACGCGTACCCCGTCCCGGGCCCGGGTCTCCAGGTGGAGGCCGTGGGGCTGGCCCTCGCCGCAGCCGAAGCAGTGCTCGTAGTGCGCGCCGAGCAGCTCACCGGGGGCGGGGGCGTCGGGGTGCCGGACGGGCGCGGCCCCGCCCGCGGGCGGGGTCAGCGCGGAGGACCCGGACGGGGGGCGCCCGCCGGTCCCCGGGGTGTTCGCGTTGGTCACAGGCGCAGACCTTACCCGCGCGGCCGTCCGGCAGTCGCCCCGTGCCAAGCTAGGGCCATGCAGCCTTCCGCCCCGCAGTACTCAGAACGCCTGAACGCGCCCCGCTCCTGGTGGGTCGTGGTGGTCCTGCTCGGGATCTCCGGCGGTCTGCTGCTGCTGCCGCTGGGCGTGCCGGCGATGCTGGGCGGCCTGATCGGCGCGGGTGCGCTGGCGGGCACGGTGGTCAGTTCCTACGGCTCGGCGCGGATCCGGGTGGTGGCCGGTTCGCTGGTCGCGGGGGACGCGCGGATCCCGGCGGAGGCGCTCGGCGCGGCCGAGGTGCTGGACCCGGAGGAGGCGCGGGCCTGGCGGTCGTACAAGGCGGACCCGCGGGCGTTCATGCTGCTGCGCTCCTATGTGCCCACGGCGGTCCGGATCGAGGTCACGGACCCGGCCGACCCGACGCCGTACGTCTATCTGTCGACCCGGCACCCCGAGGAGCTGTGCGCCGCGCTGGACGCGGTGAAGACGGCCTGAGCCGCGGGGGCGGTCCGGCTGCCCGCCGACTGCCTCAGTGCCCGTGGGCGCCGCCGTGGCCGCCGTACTCCCGGCCGGGCGGGAGCTCACCGCGGAGTACGCCCTCGGGCAGGGCGTCCTCGGGCTGCTCCAGGGGACCGAGGGCGGGCAGGGCGTCCCAGGGGACCTGCCGGGTGCGCAGATCGGCGCGGATGCGGTCGGCGAGCTTTCTGGTGTCCCGCCGGTTCATCACGGCGCCGACGGCCGCGCCGACCATGAACGGGATCAGGTTCGGCACATTGCGGACCATGCGCTTCATGATCTGCTGGCGCAGCTGCTTCTTGAGGTGGGAGCCCATCGACAGGCTGTACGTCGAGGGCTTGGTGACGTCCACCCCGCGCTCCGAGGACCAGGCCCCCAGGTAGGCGGTGCTGCGGTCCTTGAGGCTGCCGGGCGGACGCTGCCCGTAGACCTCGTGGAGTTCGGCGATGAGCTTGAGCTCGATGGCGCCGACCCCGAGGACCTCGGTGGCCAGCTCGGTCGGCATCGCGGGCGGTACGGGCATCATCGCGGCCGCGCCGATGCCGGCCCCGACCGTCGAGGTGGCGGCCGCCGCGCCCGAGACGAGCTTGTCCGCGAGCTGTTCCGGGCCGAGGCCCGGGAACTGGCGGCGCAGGGTGTCGAGGTCGCGCACCGGGATGCGGGGCGCGTTCGCCATGAGGACGTCCGTCAGGTGGCCGAGCATGGCCTTCGCCTGCTCCCTGGTCCTGACGATCCTCTCCCTGGCGCCGGCCCCGCCTCTGGCGACGCCCTCGCGCACCGAGGCCAGGCGTCGGGCCCTGGTCGGGGGCCCTGCCTGGCCTGCTGCTTCGAGCGAGGCCGACCGGCCCCGCCCGTCCTCCTCGTGCGCGCCGTGCGGCAGCAGGGCGTCCTCCCGCCCGGTGGGCGCCGTGGCGTCCCCGGCCGGGTGCTGCGGGCTGCCCTGGTGCTCCCTGGACGGCTTGTGACGCCCGAGGAGCCGCTTCCTGGACGGCTTCCCGTCTGCCACTGGCGGCCTGCCCTCAGTCGCAGTCGCGGCAGATGGGCTGGCCGTTCTTCTCGCGTGCGAGCTGGCTGCGGTGGTGAACCAGGAAGCAGCTCATGCAGGTGAACTCGTCCGCCTGCTTGGGCAGGACCCGGACGGCCAGCTCCTCGTTGGACAGGTCGGCTCCGGGGAGCTCCATGCCCTCGGCTGCGTCGAACTCGTCGACGTCGACCGTGGAAGTGGACTTGTCGTTCCTCCGGGCCTTCAGCTCTTCAAGGCTGTCGGAATCGACGTCGTCGTCGGTCTTGCGTGGGGTGTCGTAATCCGTTGCCATATCGCTCTCCCCCTCTGGGTGTCTGCGGTGTCTCCAGCGCTCGTAACGCGCGAGAGGCCGGACTTGTGCCCGACCTGAGGCGGAGATTTTGCCTCACATCAAGGTCTGTTACTCAATCGACACCCAACCGGATCGCCTGAGAGTGATCGAGTTGGACGGCGACGGTGACCGTACACGGTCCGATCGGCGTCCTCCACGGGCGCCACCCCGTGTACTTCCCGTGGTCACACCCCTGGGAAACTCGGACTTTTTCCGGCTTTCCGGGGGCTTTCACGATCACGGAGAGTAGAGAAGGCGAGAATCGGACCTGTGAGCGATCACACACGGGCCTTCCGGTGACTCGTCCGGAAAATTCCGCTTAAAGCGAACGCGGTCCAGCATCTCAGGTCGGCAGGGTGACACGCATCACAAGGCCGCCCCCCTCTCGGGGCTCCGCGATGATACGTCCCCCGTGGGCCCTCGCCACCGAGCGGGCGATGGAGAGACCGAGTCCGACCCCTTTGTCGCTGCCCGTGCGCTCCTGGCGCAGCCTTCTGAACGGCTCGAAGAGGTTGTCGATCTCGTAGGCGGGAACCATCGGCCCGGTGTTCGAGACGACCAGAACCGCCTGCCCCTGAGCCGTCTCGGTGGAGACCTCCACCCAGCCGCCCTCGGGCACGTTGTACCGCACGGCGTTCTGCACCAGGTTGAGGGCGATCCGCTCCAGCAGGACGCCGTTGCCCTGGACCACGGCCGACTCCCGCTCGCCGCGGATCTCGACACCCAGGGCCTCCGCCTCCGCGTGCACCTGGTCGATGGCCCGGGAGGCCACCTCCGCCAGGTCGACGGGCTTGCGCTCGACGATCTGGTTGTCGCTCCGGGCGAGCAGCAGCAGGCCCTCCACGAGCTGCTCGCTGCGCTCGTTGGTGGCCAGCAGCGTCTTGCCGAGCTGCTGGAGCTCGACGGGGGCGCCCGGGTCGGAGAGATGGACCTCCAGCAGGGTGCGGTTGATCGCCAGCGGGGTGCGCAGCTCGTGCGAGGCGTTCGCGACGAACCGCTGCTGGGCGGTGAACGCGCGCTCCAGGCGCTCCAGCATCTCGTCGAAGGTGTCGGCCAGCTCCTTGAGCTCGTCGTCCGGGCCGTCCAGCTCGATCCGGCGGCTCAGGTCCGAGCCGGCCACCCGCCGCGCGGTGCGGGTGATCCGCCCCAGCGGGGAGAGCACCCGGCCGGCCATGGCGTAACCGAAGGCGAAGGCGATGATGCTGAGGCCCAGCAGCGCGAAGAGGGACCGGCGCAGCAGGTCGTCCAGCGCCATGTCCTTCTGGTGCTGGAGGCAGCTGGTGACCGCGTCGTTGAACTCCTCGCCCGTCACCGAGCCGGGCAGCCGGCACCAGGAGGTCGTCGGCTGCACCTCGCCGCGGACCAGCTTGAAGGGCAGGTCGGCGATGGTGACGTTGAGGACCTGCGCGGTGAACAGGTAGATGATCGACAGCAGCAGGATGCCCGCGATCAGGAACATCCCGCCGTAGAGCAGGGTGAGCCGTATCCGGATGGTCGGGCGCAGCCAGGGGCGGACGGGCTCCCGGGGGTCCCAGGTGGGCTTCGGGGGCGCCCCGGGGGGTGTCGGTGCGGAGGCCACGGCGGTCAGATCCGGTAGCCGGAGCCCGGCACGGTCACGATGACCGGGGGCTCGCCCAGCTTGCGGCGCAGGGTCATCACGGTGACCCGCACGACGTTGGTGAACGGGTCGGTGTTCTCGTCCCAGGCCTTCTCCAGCAGCTGCTCGGCCGAGACGACCGCGCCCTCGCTGCGCATCAGGACCTCCAGCACGGCGAACTCCTTGGGCGCGAGCTGAATCTCCCGACCGTCGCGGAAGACCTCGCGGCGGTTCGGGTCCAGCTTGATCCCGGCCCGCTCCAGCACCGGCGGCAGCGGCACGGTGGTACGCCGGCCCAGCGCCCGGACGCGGGCGATCAGCTCGGTGAACGCGAAGGGCTTGGGCAGGTAGTCGTCGGCGCCCAGCTCCAGGCCCTCGACGCGGTCGCTGACGTCGCCGGAGGCGGTGAGCATCAGCACCCGGGTCGGCATGCCCAGCTCGACGATCCGGCGGCAGACGTCGTCCCCGTGCACCAGGGGGAGGTCCCGGTCGAGCACCACCACGTCGTAGTCGTTGACCCCGATCCGCTCCAGGGCGGCGGCACCGTCGTACACGACGTCGACGGCCATGGCCTCCCGGCGCAGTCCCGTGGCCACCGCATCGGCGAGCAGCTGCTCGTCCTCGACGACGAGTACGCGCACTTCGCTGGTCCTTCCCTCAGGGCCCGTCCCGGCGGACGGGGCTGTTCCGCTCTGTTCCGCTCTGCGCACTGGATGTGCGACCCCATCCTGCCCGTTACGCGCGTAAACCGGCGGTAAGGCGGAAAGCCTTGGGCAGAGGGCCGGGGAATGGGCGGATCGGCGGGGCGGTTGAGGTTTCCGCGAGGGAAGGCGTGGGGAAGACGACTGCACACCCACGATCACGCCTTGTATGTGGCGCGCGTACGACCTGTTCCCGGGTTGATCACCCGCCTCCCGCAGACGGCCCGCCGCCGGCGGGAGGGACCCCAGGCACACCCCCGTGCCGACCGACGACCTAGCCGAGGGGGCGCATCCATGGACGCTTTCACCGCGGGACTCCTGCAGCGCATAAAGGCAGCGGAGACCGACCTGACGAAGGCTCGCGAGACGGGCGACGACTTCCTCGCGGACGTCGAGCAGGCCGAACTCGACGACCTGCACCGTCTGGCCGCCGAGCACGGCGTGAAGGTGAGCGCGGCGTAAGTCGCGTCCCGCACCGCCCCGAGGGCCCCCGCGCCGAGCGCGGGGGCCCTCGCGTGTACGGGGCTGCCCACGAGACGGCCTCGCGGGCGGGCGGGGCGGGGCCGGGCCCCAGGTGGGGCGGGACTCGGGCACGGCCCGAGGGCCGCTCGGGGGCGGGCAGGGCCGGGCCCTGGCGCCGCGGACCGTCGGCCCCTCGCGGGGCGCTCCGTCCCCGGTCGGACCCGGCCCCAAGCCTCGGGCCGGGGGGAACGGGGCCCGAGCGCGGCTCGGGTGTGGGCGCCGGGCCGCTCGCGGGAGGCCGGCAGGTGCGGGCGCGGCGCCACGCTCGGCGGCCGCCTCGCCGGCCCAGACGCCCGGCGGGCACGCGCGAGCAGGACGGAAGGCCCTGCCCCGAGCGCCGGGGCAGGCGGCCGCCCGCGACGTCCCCTCCGTGTGTGGCCCGCCGCGCGGAAGGCCCCGCTCCGAACACCGGGGCAGCTGCTCCGTCCGCGTCGGGCGCGGCCCGAGCCGGGGCGGGGCTGTCCCGGCCCCGGGCCGGGGCGGGTGGAGCCGCAAGCCCGGGGCGGGTCCCGGCCCCGGGGGCCGTGCGGCCCCCACGCGGCGTCAGTCGTGCCAGGCGCCGAAGTCCTCCAGGAGGGTCTGGAGGGGTTCGAAGACGCCCGGGACGGCGGCGACCGTCAGGTCGCCGTCGGGCGGGCAGCCCGGGCGGCCGCCGGTGAGGGCGCCGGACTCGCGGGCGATCAGGTCGCCCGCCGCGAGGTCCCACGGCCGCAGGCCGCGCTCGTAGTACCCGTCGAGGCGGCCCGCCGCGAGGTCCGCGAGGTCGATCGCGGCGGAACCGCCCCGGCGGATGTCCCGCAGCAGCGGGATCAGCCGGTGCGCCACCTCCGCCTGGTGCGCGCGGACCGTCTGCACGTAGTTGAAGCCCGTCGAGACCAGGGCCTGGTCCAGCGGCGGGGCCGGACGGCAGCGCAGCCGCCGCTCCCCCAGGTACGCCCCGCCGCCCCGCACCGCGTGGAAGGTCTCCCCCCGCATCGGCGCCTCGACGACGCCGACCACCGTCTCGCCGTCCACCTCCGCCGCGATGGAGACCGCCCAAGTGGGCAGTCCGTAGAGGTAGTTGACGGTGCCGTCCAGCGGGTCGATCACCCAGCGGACCCCGCTGGTGCCCGGGCTGGCGGCGCCCTCCTCGCCGAGGAAGCCGTCCTCGGGGCGGTGGTCGGACAGGAAGCCGGTGATCAGCTTCTCCGCCGCGATGTCCATCTCGGTGACCACGTCGATCGGGCTGGACTTGGTGCGGGCGACGGCCAGGTCGTCGGGGCGGCCGTCGCGCAGCAGCGCACCGGCCCGGTGCGCGGCCTCGCGGGCGAGGGTGAGGAGTTCGGCGGTCAGGGCGTCGTCGGTCGCGGTGCCGGAGGTCACGGCGGTCTCCTTCGGAGTGGGGCGGCGGGGGCTCAGGCCCAGGGGCTGTCGGCGCCGGCCGCCGCGGGGCGGGGCGCGCGGGCCGGACAGCAGCCGACCGGGCAGAGGTCGTGGCTCGCGCCCAGAGCGCCGAGCGCGCAGCGTTCCGCGTCGATGCCGCGTTCCGTGGCGGCGCGCTCCAGCAGCAGGTCCCGGACGGCGGCGGCGAAGCGCGGGTCGGCGCCGACCGTGGCCGAGCGGCGGACCGGGAGGCCCAGTTCGGCGGCCTTGGCGGTGGCCTCGGTGTCGAGGTCGTACAGGACCTCCATGTGGTCGGAGACGAAGCCGATGGGCACCATCACGACCGCCGGGACCCCGGCGCCGTGCAGGTCCTCCAGGTGGTCGCAGATGTCGGGCTCCAGCCACGGGATGTGCGGGGCGCCGCTGCGGGACTGGTAGACGAGCTGCCAGGGGTGCCCGGTGCCGGTCTCCTCGCGGACGGCGTCGGCGATCAGCCGGGCGACGTCCAGGTGCTGGCGGACGTACGCCCCGCCGTCGCCGTGCTCCTCCACCGGGCCGGAGGTGTCGGCGGAGGCGTTCGGGATGGAGTGCGTGGTGAACGCCAGGTGCGCGCCCGCCCGGACCTCCTCGGGCAGGTCCGCGAGGGCGGCGAGGACGCCGTCGGTCATGGGGCGGACGAAGCCCGGGTGGTTGAAGTAGTGCCGCAGCTTGTCCACCTCCGGCGGGGTCAGCCCCTCCGCCTCCAGCGCGGCCAGCGAGTCCGCCAGGTTCTCGCGGTACTGGCGGCAGCCGGAGTACGAGGCGTACGCGCTGGTCGCCAGGACCGCCACCCGCCGGTGGCCGGCCAGGGTGATCTCGCGCAGGGCGTCGGTGAGGTAGGGCGCCCAGTTGCGGTTGCCCCAGTACACCGGCAGGTCGAGCCCGTGCCCCGCGAAGTCCTTGCGCAGCGCGTCCAGCAGTTCCCGGTTCTGGTCGTTGATCGGACTGACGCCGCCGAAGAGGAAGTAGTGCTGCCCGACCTCCTTCAGCCGTTCGGTCGGGATGCCCCGGCCGCGGGTCACGTTCTCCAGGAACGGGACCACGTCGTCCGGGCCTTCGGGGCCGCCGAAGGACAGCAGCAGAAGGGCGTCGTACGGAGCGGGATCGCGCAGATCGGACATGGGTCGATCCTGCCACCCGGCGGCGGGGCGGGGACGTCCGGCCCGGCCGGTCCGGCCCGGTGCGGGGGCACCGAATACCCCGGTGCGGACGGCGGCGGGCGGCGCGTAATCTGTCAAGGCTGCCCATACGCCTTACCGGAGTCCCCCTTGCCCAGTCCGTACCGCGCGATCTTCGCCACCCCCGGCACCCTGGGGTTCTCCGCCGCCGGCTTCCTCGGCCGGATGCCGCTGTCCATGATGGGCATCGGGATCATGACCATGATCTCGGAGCTGACCGGCCGTTACGCCCTGGCGGGCGCGCTGACCGCGACCCTCGCGCTCTCCGCCGCGGTGCTCGGCCCGCAGATCTCCCGCCTCGTCGACCGGTACGGGCAGCGCCGGGTGCTCCGCCCGGCCACCCTGCTCGCGATGCTCGCCGTCACCGGACTGCTGCTGTGCGCGAAGTTCGAGGCCCCGGACTGGACCCTGTTCGCGTTCACCGCGGTCGGCGGCTGTGTGCCGAGCGTGGGCGCGATGACCAGGGCCCGGTGGGCGGCGCTCTACGAGGGGCGCCCGCGCGAACTGCACACGGCGTACTCGATGGAGTCGATCATCGACGAGGTGTGCTTCATCTTCGGGCCGATCATCTCGATCGGTCTGTCGACGATGTGGTTCCCGGAGGCCGGCCCGCTGCTGGCGGCCGGGTTCCTGCTGGTCGGCGTCTGGTGGCTGACCGCCCAGCGGGCCACCGAGCCCGTGCCGCATCCGGCGGAGCACCACACCGGGGGCTCGGCGCTCAAGTCCCCCGGACTCCAGGTGCTGGTGGCCGCGTTCGTCGCGACCGGCGCGATCTTCGGCGCGGTGGACGTGGTGACCGTCGCGTATGCCGAGGAGGCGGGCAGCAAGGCGGCGGCGAGCTGGGTGCTGGCGGTCTACGCGCTGGGCTCCTGCCTGGCCGGCGCGGTCTTCGGCCTGCTGCACCTCAAGGGCGACCCCTCCCGCAGGTGGGTCCTGGGTGTGTGTGCGATGGCCGTGAGTATGATCCCCCTCCAACTGGCCGGGAGCCTGCCGATCCTGGCCGTGGCGCTCTTCGTCGCGGGTCTCGCCATCGCACCGACCATGGTGACGACGATGACCCTCGTCGAAGCGCACGTACCGCGCAGCAAGCTGACCGAGGGCATGTCCTGGACGAGCACGGGGCTGGCGGTCGGTGTCGCGCTGGGCTCGTCGGCCGCCGGCTGGGTGGTGGACGCGCACGGCGCCGCTGCGGCGTACGCGGTGCCCGGGATCTCGGGAGTGGTCGCGGCCCTGGTGGCGTTCCTTGGATACCGCCGGCTGCGCAGGCCGGTGCCGATGCGGGAGGGACAGCGTGAGCGCAACTCTGGGCAGGCCGAGGAGCGGGCGGAGCACGTGGCGTAACTGGGCGGGGACGGTCACCAGCACTCCCCGGCGCGAGGCGCGGCCGGCCTCGGCCGAGGAGCTGGCGGAGGCGGTGCGCCGGGCCGCCGAGGACGGGCTGCGGGTCAAGACGGTCGGCGCCGGCCACTCGTTCACCTCGATCGCCGCCACCGACGGGCTGCTGATCCGCCCCGACCTGCTGACCGGCATCCGGCGGATCGACCGCTCGGCGATGACGGTGACGGTGGAGTCCGGCACCCCCCTGAAGCGGCTGAACGAAGCCCTCGCCCGGGAGGGCCTGTCGCTCACCAACATGGGCGACATCATGGAGCAGACCGTCGCCGGGGCGACCTCGACCGGCACGCACGGCACGGGCCGCGACTCCGCCTCGATCGCCGCGCAGATCAAGGGCCTGGAGCTGGTCACGGCGGACGGGTCCCTGCTGCGGTGCTCCGAGACGGAGAACCCGGAGGTCTTCGCGGCCGCCCGGATCGGGCTGGGCGCGCTGGGTGTCGTGACGGCGATCACCTTCGCGGTGGAGCCGGTCTTCCTGCTCACCGCGCGGGAGGAGCCGATGCCCTTCGACCGGGTGCTCGCCGACTTCGACGCGCTGCACGCGGAGAACGAGCACTTCGAGTTCTACTGGTTCCCGCACACGGGCAACTGCAACACCAAGCGCAACAACCGCAGCGCGGGCCCGGCCGCGCCGCCCGGCGCGTTCAGCGGCTGGATCGAGGACGAACTCCTCTCCAACGGCGTGTTCCAGGTGGCCTGTTCCGTGGGCCGGGCGGTCCCCGCCGCGATCCCGGCCATCGCCCGCGTCTCCAGCCGGGCGCTGTCCGCGCGGATGTACACGGACATCCCCTACAAGGTCTTCACATCGCCCCGCCGGGTGCGCTTCGTGGAGATGGAGTACGCCCTGCCGAGGGAGGCGGCGGTGGCCGCGCTGCGGGAGCTGCGGGCGATGGTCGAGCGCTCGCCGCTGCGGATCAGCTTCCCGGTGGAGGTGCGGACCGCCCCGGCGGACGACATCGCGCTGTCGACGGCCTCGGGCCGGGAGACGGCGTATGTGGCGGTCCACATGTACCGGGGGACGCCGTACCGCGCGTACTTCACGGCGGTGGAGCGGATCATGACGGCGCACGGCGGGCGGCCGCACTGGGGCAAGATCCACACGCGCGAGGCGGGTTACCTCGCGGAGGTCTACCCGCGCTTCGGCGAGTTCACGGCGCTCCGGGACCGGCTGGACCCGGAGCGGCTCTTCCACAACGCGTATCTGCGACGGGTCCTGGGGGACTGACGCCCCCCGCGCCCGATTGACGGGCGGGGCCCGGGCCCTGGCGACGGGACCGGGCCGAGCGGGCCCAACCCCCGGCCCCGCTCACGGGGTCGGGGCCGGCGAGGCGCCCGGGGCCGGGACGCCCGTGCCGGGGGTGGCGTCGCCGCCGGAGGACGGGGTCGGTTGCGGCGACGGGGTCGAGGGCGGGGTGGTCGGGGACGGGTCGGGTCGCGGGTCGGCGGAGCCGCCGCCCGGCGTGGTCCCGTCGTCCGTCCCCTCGGTGCCCTCGCCGGCGCCCGGGGTGTCCTCGCCCGTGCCGGGCCGGTCGCCGGAGCCCTCGCCGCCCGTGGTCCCGTCGCCGCCGCCGTTCTCACCGGTGCCGTCCGGGGACGAGCGGTCGGACGGGGTCGTCCGGGGGCCGTCGTCGGTGTCGCCCGTACCGCCGCCCGTACCACCGCCGCCGCCGCCGCGCAGCACCGACCCGACGGTGGTGCCGTCCCGCCCGGCCAGGTCCTGGCCCGCGGCCACCTCGTAGACCGTGACGGCGGCCATCGCGACGCCGAAGACGACGGCCGCGGCGGCCAGCGGTCGTTTCCAGCCGCGCATCCGCGTCCCGTAGGTGCTCGGCGCGCCGAACTCGCCCTCCACCGGCGGCCCTTCACCGGCCGGCGCGGCCCCGGGGTCGGCGGCGCCCCGGCCCGCCCGCCCCGGCACCGCCGCCTCGCGGAGCTGTTCGCCCGTTCTGCTGAAGAGGTGCTGGAGGACCGGGCCGCCGCAGGTCGCCACCACGCTGACCACGCCCGCGCCGAGGATGGTTCCGTAGACGCCCAGTTGGGAGGCGAGGACCGCCGCCGCGACGGTCGCGAGGACGCTGCCCGCGACCTGAGGCACGCTCAGCTCGATCCGCCGGGCGGTCGCGCCCTCCGCCACCTCCTCCGCGTCGATCGCCTGCCGCTGCTTCGTCCCGCTGTCCGGCTTCTCTCGCATCTCCAGCCTCTGTCGTCCCATCTGTCCGTACTGCTCCTTTGAGGGACCGCCGGGCGAAGCCGATAGTTCCGTTTCGGGGGATTCTGTGAAGCACGACACCCGCGCGACCGGGCCCGCACCGGGACTCCCGCGCCACTCCAAGGAAGTTGGACGGCGCGGCAGTCCACCCCGGTGGCCCGAATGGAGTACTGTGGCGAACCCTGGGCACGATCGCTTTTGTTGGGGATCGGGCACCAGGTAGGGGGCCGACACCGGCGCTCGATCCGGCGGCGCCGCGGCACGGCACGGAAGTCGATCACCGAGAGTGAGGGGCAATCACTCAGAGTGGCCAACCGACCACCGTCCCACAACGGCGATCACGGGCCCGTGCCCGACACGCCGGTGCAACTCGGCAAGGTTGTGGCAGGCTGCACCCGGGCAGGCCACACTCGACTAGCGGAAGCAGCGACGCAGGTGACGTCGGCAGGCACCACCCGGGAGGTCCCCATGCCCGAACTGCGTGTCGTGGCCGTCTCCAACGACGGCACACGACTGGTGCTCAAGGCTGCGGACAGTACGGAATACACGCTTCCGATCGATGAGCGGCTGCGCGCCGCCGTGCGCAACGACCGTGCGCGCCTCGGGCAGATCGAGATCGAGGTGGAGAGCCACCTCCGCCCCCGCGACATCCAGGCCCGGATAAGGGCAGGTGCCTCGGCCGAGGAGGTCGCCCAGCTCGCCGGCATCCCCGTGGAGCGGGTGCGCCGCTTCGAGGGACCGGTGCTGGCCGAGCGCGCGTTCATGGCGGAGCGCGCCCGCAAGACCCCCGTGCGCAGGCCCGGCGAGAACACCGGACCGCAGCTCGGCGAGGCCGTGCAGGAGCGGCTGCTGCTGCGCGGCGCGGAGAAGGACACCGTCCAGTGGGACTCCTGGCGCCGGGACGACGGCACCTGGGAGGTGCTGCTCGTCTACCGGGTGGCCGGGGAACCGCACTCGGCGAGCTGGACGTACGACCCGCCCCGGCGGCTCGTCCAGGCCGTCGACGACGAGGCCCGCGCCCTGATCGGCGAGACCGACGACACGATCACCCAGGAGCCCAGCTTCCCGTTCGTGCCGCGGATCGCGCGGCTGCCCCGGGACCGGCCGCTCGACCGCACCCTGGACCGGCCCGCCGAGCGCCCCGCGCCCTCGGGCGAGCCGGAGGAGAGCGGCGAACGCGACTCGCTGACCAGCCTGTTGGAGGCCGTGCCCAGCTTCCGCGGGGACATGGTCGTGCCCGAGCGGCCCGCGGAGACCGCCACGGCGGCGATCGAGCCGGTGGAGGAGCCGGAGGCCGAGGAGGAGCAGGTCGCCCCGGCCGCTTCGGCGGGTGCCGGCTCGGCGTACGCGGATGTGCTGATGCCCCGCTCGGTGGCGGGCCACCGCGACCGGCTGACCGGCACCACGGACCGTCAGGCGGAGGCGGACGGCGTCCGCCCGGGCCGCCGCGCGGCGGTGCCGAGTTGGGACGAGATCGTCTTCGGAACGCGGCGCAAGAAGCAGGAGTAGCCCCGCGAGGGCGGTGACCGGGGGCGCGGGTGCCGCGCCCCCGGCGGGTCACTCCGGGTCCGGGCCGGTGGCGACCGGGCGGGCCGGGTCGCGGGACCAGTGCGACCAGGACCCCGCGTACAGGGCCGGGACGAAGCCGGCCAGCTCCAGCGCGACCGCCTGCTGCGCGGCCGACACCCCCGAACCGCAGTACACGCCCACGGTCTTGGTGTCGTCCCCCGCGCCCAGCGCGGCGAACCGCTCGGCCAGCCTGGCGGCGGGCAGGAAGCGGCCGTCGGCGTCCAGGTTCTCCGAGGTCGGGGCGCTCACCGCGCCCGGGATGTGGCCGGCCACCGGGTCGATCGGCTCGACCTCGCCCCGGTACCGCTCCCCCGCGCGCGCGTCGAGCAGCAGCCCCTCGCGCGCCAGGGCCGCGGCGGCGTCCGCGTCCAGGACCGGCAGCGCACCGGGACGCGGCGTGAAGTCGCCCTCCGCCGGGACCGGGACCTCGGTCTCCAACGGGCCCGTCCACGCGGCGAGTCCACCGTCGAGCACCCGGACGTCCGCGTGCCCCGCCCACCGCAGCAGCCACCACGCACGGGCCGCGCCCCAGCCCTTGTCCGCGTCGTAGACGACGACCGGGGTGCCCGCCGAGACCCCGGCCCGGCGCATCGCCGCGCCGAACTCCGCCGTGCCGGGCAGCGGATGACGGCCGCCCTCCCCGGGCGGACCCGCCAGCTCGGCGTCGAGGTCCGTGAACACGGCGCCGGGGATGTGCCCGGCCTCGTAGTCGGGCCGGCCGTGCGGGCCGCCCAGCTGATAGCGGACGTCCAGGAGGACAGGCGGGCGGGGACCGGCCAGTTCGGCCGCGAGCTCGGCCGCGGAGATGATCGGTGTCATACCGCCATCCTCGCGCACCGGCCCGGTCCGCCGGTCTCCCCCGGGCATGGAACTGCCCGATACGGGCAACATCGGACGGGAACCCGCCATCCCGGCGCGGCCCCGGCGCGATGCACGGCCGGTGGTGACACCATCGGCCGGGGCGTCCCCTCCCCCGCGAGCCGCAGGACACACGAGGGGCGGCTCCGGGGCGCACGGTCCTCCGCACAACGGGCGCGCCCCTCCCCTTGCACGGCCACCACGATGGTCCGAGGAGACACTGACGATGACCGAGGCGACTCGGCACACACCCGGCACACCCTGCTGGGTCAGCCTGATGGTGCACGGCATTGACGCCACACAGGAGTTCTACGGAGCCCTGTTCGGCTGGGAGTTCGCGCCCGGCCCGCAGCAACTGGGCCCGTACGTGCGGGCGATGATCGACGGCCGGGAGGTGGCGGGCATCGGGCGGCTGCCCGCCGACCGGGACCTGCCCGTCGCCTGGACGCCCTATCTGGCCACCGACGACGCGGACGCGACCGCCGAGGCGGTCCGCAGCTGCGGCGGCACGGTGGGCGTCGGGCCGCTCGACGCGGGCGACGCGGGCCGTATGGTCATCGGCTCGGACCCGTCCGGCGCGGTCCTCGGGATCTGGCAGGCGGCCGGGCACCGGGGCACGGCGGTGCACGGGGCGCACGGGACCCCGGTGTGGAACGAGCTGGTCACCCGGGAGGCCTCCGCGGTGGCCAAGTTCTACCAGGCGGTCCTCGGCATCGAGACCCGTCCGGCCGGCGCGCCCGGCGAGGACCTGCTGACCCTGCTGGTGGGCGGCCGCCCGGTGGGCTCCGTGCGCGGCGCGGGCCGGGAGCTGTCGCGGGAGCGCGGCCCGCACTGGATGACCTGGTTCGAGGTCCGGGACACCGACGCGGCGGCCCGGGCCGTGGAGGAGCTCGGCGGCCGGGTGGTCCGGCCGCCCGGCCCCGGCCCGGCGGGCCGGGAGGCGGTGGTGGCGGACCCGGAGGGCGCGGTGTTCACCGTGGTGCGCCGGGAAGGCAACGCGATCCCGGTCTGAACGGGGTCCCGGTCTGAACGGAGTCGGCCGGGCCCGGCGGCGCGTCGGCCGGGGCGCACGCCCTGGAGGGCGCGTCGGCTCAGGCGGTCTCGACGGGCAGCACGTCCGGGGAGAGGGCGGCGGCGCGGGCCGTCGCCGCCGTCATCCGCCGCCGGTGGTGCCTGCGGCACAGCACCTCGTAACCGATCTCGTCGGCGGACTGGTTGACGTCCCCGACGACCACCTGCGCGCCCTCGACGACCATCTCGCCGCCGACCGTGCGCGCGTTGTGCGTGGCCCGGGCGCCGCACCAGCACAGGGCCTCCACCTGGAGGACCTCGACGCGGTCGGCGAGTTCGACCAGCCGCTGCGAGCCGGGGAACAGCTTGGAGCGGAAGTCCGTGGTGATGCCGAAGGCGAAGACGTCCAGGTCGAGGTCGTCAACCACCCGGGCGAGCTGGTCGATCTGCTCGGGCGCCAGGAACTGCGCCTCGTCCGCGATCACATAGTCGCAGCGGCCGCCACGGGAGAGATGGGCGACCAGATAGGCGTAGAAGTCGAAGCCCTCGGCCGCCTCCACGGCGTCGGTCACCAGCCCCAGACGGGACGAGAGCTTCCCCTCCCCCGCCCGGTCGTCCCGGGTGAAGATCATGCCCTGGAGGCCGCGGGCGGAGCGGTTGTGCTCGATCTGCAGCGCGAGGGTCGACTTCCCGCAGTCCATCGTTCCGGAGAAGAACACCAGCTCGGGCATGGGAAGTCGACGGCCTTTCGGGTCCGGGTGGGGGGATGCGGGCGGCGGGGGCCCGGGGTCAGGAGCGTACTTCGATGAGCGGGACGAGCTGCTCGGCGGGGGTCATCGAGCCGTGCATCCCGACCATGGCGGACTCGTTGGGCTCGTTGACGGAGGCGGTGATCACCACGTCCGCGCAGGCCGCGGCGACCACGTCGCCGATGCGGCCGAGGACCCGCTCGTCGATCCGGGGCCCGAACCAGCCCGCGGCGACGGCCTCCTCGCGGCCGGCCACCCAGAAGCGGTCGCCCAGCACCTCGCGCCACACGGCGAGGACGTCGGAGGCGGCGCCGGGCACCGCGTACACATGGCGGGCCCGCCCCTCGCCGCCGAGCAGGGCCACGCCCGCGCGCAGCTCCCAGTCCTCGTCGAAGTCGATCCGGGACTCCTCGTCGAACGGGATGTCGACCATGCCGTGGTCGGCGGTGACGTAGAGGGCGCTGCGCGGGGGCAACTGCTCGGCCAGGCGCTGGGCGAGACGGTCGGCGTACATCAGCTGGCCACGCCAGGCGTCGGAGTCCACCCCGAAACGGTGACCCTTGCCGTCGACCTCGCTGTAGTACGTGTAGACGAGCGAGCGGTCCCCCGCGGCCAGTTGCTCCGCCGCCAGGTCCATCCGCTCCTCACCGGAAAGACGGCCGTGGAACGTACCGCCGCTGAGGGCGACCTGGGTCAGCGGGGTCTGCTCGAAGCCCGGCGAGGAGACCTGGGCGGTGTGCACACCGGCGGCGTCGGCGAGCCGGAAGACCGTGGGGTACGGCTGCCAGACGGCGGGCGGGGTCCACGGCCGCCAGCGGAGCTGGTTCATCAGCTCGCCGGTGGCGGGGTCGCGGACGGTGTAGCCGGGCAGGCCGTGCTCGCCCGGGGGGCGGCCGGTGCCGACGGAGGCGAGGGAGGTCGCGGTCGTCGCCGGGAACCCGGCGGTGAGGGGGCGGCCGGTGCCGCCGCGCGAGCTGCCGAGGAGGGAGGTGAGGAAGGGGGCCTCCTCGGGGTGGGACCGGATCTGCTCCCAGCCGAGGCCGTCGATCAGGAAGACGCAGTTCCGGTCGGCCGGCGCCAGCTCCTCGATCCGGGCCTCGAATCCGGGTACCCCCTGCCCGGCCACCAGGGTCGGCAGCAGGTCGGCGAGGGAGCCTCGGCCGTACTCGGGCAGCGGGGCGGAGGCGGTCTCCAGCGGTTCCGGGTCCTCGGGCCAGACGGCGCTGTGCGCGGGCTGCGCCATCAGCGGGTGGCCGCGGTGGCTTCGGAGAGCGCCTGGGCGAAGGCGAGGGTCTGGCGGACGGTGTCCGGGCCGTCGCCCGCCTCGCTCACGCGCAGGCTCAGGTCGTCGGCGGTGGAGTTCCCGGTGTAGCCGTGGTCGGCGTCGCAGTTCGGGTCGCCGCAGGCGGCGGGCTCCAGGTCGATCCGGGACACCGCGCCCCAGCCGATGGTGAGCACGACCTCGCGGGGCAGGGTGCCGGGCGCGTAGGACTCGGGGTTGGCGACCACGCGGCTGACGACGACGGACGAGATCCGGTCGAGCTTGACCGACTCGGTCGACGTGGTCGCGTAGGGGGTGGGAGAGCTGGAGTCGGCGGCCTGCTCGTCGGTGTGGCTGACGATGAAGCGGTTGGCCGTCAGGACCAGGACCGTGACATGGCG
Organism: Streptomyces sp. NPDC005805; assembly: GCF_040630445.1. Taxonomy (NCBI): domain Bacteria; kingdom Bacillati; phylum Actinomycetota; class Actinomycetes; order Kitasatosporales; family Streptomycetaceae; genus Streptomyces; species Streptomyces sp. NPDC005805. The sequence goes on along the minus strand of NZ_JBEXXN010000026.1, from coordinate 76,563 downwards.
GCGGACCTCGTTGGCGTCGAAGGTCGTCTCCTGGTGCACCAGGTACGAGGAGATCGCCTCACCGCCGACGGCGGCCTCCACCGCCTCGGCCACGAGGGCCGGGTAGTAGCCGCTGCGCTCGATCGCCGCGCGCAGGCCCTGGGTCGTCGTGCCGGTCTTCGCCATGCCGTCCATCCTAAGGGGCCTCCGGAGTCCACATCGCTCAGTAGCTGGGGAGGCGGCGGGGACCGAGGTCGGTGCGGGCGGGCGGCGGGGCGAGGCGGACGGACGCGTCCAGCACGGACACGCCGTGCTGGGCGACGACGACCGGCTCCAGGGCCACGGACACGATCTCGGGGTGGTCGTCGACCAGCCGGGAGACTCTCAGCAGCAGGTCCTCCAGGGCGGCGGTGTCGACGGGGGCGGAGCCGCGCCAGCCGAACAGGAGGGGCGCGGTCCGGATGCCCCGGATCAGCTCGCCGGCGTCCCGGTCGGTGACGGGGACGAGGCGGTGCGCGGTGTCGCCGAGCAGCTCGGACGGGGCGCCGGCCAGGCCGAAGGAGAGCACGGCGCCGACGGCGGGGTCGATCACGGCCCGCACCACGGTGTCCACACCGCGCGGGACCATCGCCTGGACGACCGGCTGCAGTTCGGTCGCCTTGCCGAGGGTGCCGGTGAGTTCCTGGTACGCCTGGCGCAGCTGGGTCTCGTCCGCGAGGTCGAGCCGGACGCCGCCGAGGTCGGCGCGGTGGCGCAGATGGGGTGCGGTGGTCTTCAGGGCGACGGGGTAGCCGAGGCGGGCGGCCGCGTCGGCGGCGGAGTCGGGGTCGGAGGCGGGGAGCGTGGGGCGGACGCCGATGCCGTAGTGGGCGAGGAGCGCGCGGGCGTCGGCGGGGGCGAGGGTGAAGCCGCGGGTGTCCGGCTCGCGGCCGAGCAGCTCCTCGATCCGTGCGGCGGCGCCGCTCTCGTCGATCTCCTCCTGCTCGGGAACCCGGCCGGGGTCGGCGGCCTCCCGCCGCCACTGCGCGTACCGCGCCGCCTCCGCGAGCGCGCGGACGGCCCGCTCGGCGGCCGGATACGCGGGGATCCGGCGCGCGCCGGGCGCGGGCGTCACGACGGGCGCGGCCTCGGCGGCGACCGGGTCGCCGCCGCTCCCGGGCGGCGGGGGCGGGGCGGGGCGCGCGGGGGCGCCTGCCGATGCGGGGGCGGTGCTTCCGGGGCCGGGCGCTTCCGGAGCGCCGCCGCCCGCCGCCTCTGCGGCCTGGCCGCCGGGGCGCGGCGCATCGCTTCCCGGGCCTGCCGCTCCCGCGGCCCGTCCGCGCCCGTTCCGCCGCAGCCCGAACCAGGCGCGGGGGCCGCCGCGTGCGGGGGCGGTCGCTCCGTGGCGGTCCGCCCCGGGGGCACCCCTGCCGTCGCGGCCCGCCTCGCCCTCGCGGGCCGCCTCCACGCCAGAGACCGCCCCGCCCTCGCGGGCCGCCTCGCCGGAGGGGGACGCCGATCCCTCGCGGCCCGCGCCCACGCCATGCGCCGGTGCCGCGTCGCCGTCGTGGCGCGCGTCGTTGGGGCCGCTCACCGACGCGGCGGTCCGGTCCGCAGCGGACCCCGCCCCCTCGCGGGAGGCCGAGTCACTCCGGGGCGCCGGCGCGCCCGCGCCGGGTCCCGGTGCCGCACCGGGGTTGTTCGCCAACGCGCTCGCTGGGGCTCCGCCCGCGCCGGGCGGCGAAAACTCGGGCCCGGGTCCCGGATCCGGTGCCCGCTCCGGGCCCCCGGCGGAAGCAGACGGCGTGGCCGCACCGGGCCGGGGCCCGGTGGGTAGGGAGGCGGACGCCTCCGCATCCCGGCCGCCGGACGCGGCGGCGACCGACCGCGGCGCCCCCGCGCCGGGTCCCGGTGCCGCAGCGCCGTCATGGGCGTCGAGCCCGATTGCCGGGTCCGGGGCACGCCCGGGTTCATCGCCGGAGCCCGTCGCACCGGACGCGGCGGCGACCGACCGCGGCGCCCTCGCAGGGCCCGCGCCCCCGCGGCGGGACGGCGACGTGCTGGACGCCGCCGCGAGGGCGTCCGCGAGCGCGCCCATTTCGACGTGGACGACCGCGACCGGCTTCGCCGGGCTGGTGGCGGAGGCGTCGGTGAGGGCCGCCGCGAGGTCCTCGCCGTCGCCGGAGGCGGTGGCTCCGTTCTCGCCGACCCAGGGGATCGCGGTGACGATCACCGCGTCGCACCCGCCGTCGTCCAGCGCCCGGGTCAGCGCCGCGCGGAAGTCCGCCGGGGTCGCCGCCGTGGTGAGGTCCACCGGCGGCAGCGGACGGAGTCCTTCCGTGAGGCAGGCGTCGTAGGCGAGGAGCCCGAGGGACTCGGAGTTGCCGAGGATCGCGACCCGGGGGCCCGCCGGCAGCGGCTGGCCCGCCAGCATCAGGCCCGCGTCGACCAGTTCCGTCACCGTGTCGACCCGGATGACCCCCGCCTGGCTCAGCAGCGCGCCGACCGTCGTGTCCGGGATGCGGGTGGTCGGGACGGCGTGCCCGGCCGGGGCGCTGCCGCTGTGCCGCGCGCCCTTCACCACCACGACCGGCTTCACCGCCGCCGTGCGCCGCGCGAGCCGGGTGAACTTGCGGGGGTTGCCGATGGACTCCAGGTAGAGGAGGACCACGTCCGTGCCCGCGTCCTCGTACCAGTACTGGAGGAAGTCGTTCCCGGAGACGTCCGCGCGGTTGCCGGAGGAGATGAAGGAGGACAGGCCCGCGCCCCGCCGGTGCAGCCCGGCCAGCAGCGCGATGCCGATCGCGCCGGACTGGGTGAACAGGCCGATGCGCCCGGCCGCGGGCGACTCCGGGGCCAGGGAGGCGTTCAGCCGGACGGCCTCCGCGGTGTTGATGATGCCGAACGCGTTCGGCCCGATGATCCGCATACCGTACGAGCGGGCCAGCCGCACCAGTTCGCGCTGCCGCTCCCGCCCCTCCGGCCCGCTCTCCGCGTATCCCGCGCTGAGGACCACGAGCCCCTGCGCGCCGTGCTCGCCGCAGTCCGCGACCGCCTCCGGCACCCGCTCGGCGGGCACCGCGACGACGGCGAGGTCCACAGGCCCGTCGATCTCGCCGAGCGAGCGCACCGCGGGGACGCCGTCGATGGTGCCCAGGTCCTCGGGGAAGGCCCGGTTCACCGCGTGGACGCGGCCGGTGAAGCCCGCGCCCTGGAGGTTGCGCAGGACCGTGCGCCCCACTCCGCCCTCCCGGCGGCTGACGCCGACGACCGCCACCGATCCCGGGGTGAGCAGCCGCTGCACCGAGCGCGCCTCGGCGCGCTGCTCGCGGCCGCGCTGCACCGCGAGGGACTTCGCGGTGGGCTCCAGCTCCAGGGTCAGCCGGACGGCCCCGTCCTCGAAGCTGCGCCGCTGGGTGTAGCCGCCGTCCCGGAAGACCTTGATCATCTTGCTGTTGGCGGGCAGCACCTCCGCCGCGAACCGGCGGATGCCCCGCTCGCGGGCGACCGCCGCGATGTGTTCGAGGAGGGCCGAGGCGACGCCCCGGCCCTGGTGGTCGTCCTGGACGAGGAAGGCGACCTCCGCCTCGTCCGCCGGCGCCTCGGCCGGCCGGCCCTGCTCGTCGATCCGGTCGTAGCGGACGGTCGCGATGAACTCGTCGCCCACCGTCATCGCGAGGCCCACCCGGTTCACGTAGTCGTGATGGGTGAAGCGGTGGACGTCCTTGTCGGAGAGCCGGGGGTAGGGCGCGAAGAAGCGGTAGTACTTCGACTCGTCGGAGACCTGCTCGTAGAAGCTGACAAGACGGTCCGCGTCCTCGGTGGTGATGGGGCGGATCCGGGCCGTCCCGCCGTCGCGCAGGACGACGTCGGCCTCCCAGTGGTCCGGGTAGGCGTGCTCCGGCTCGGTCTGCATGGGGCAAGCGTACGGCGGTGCCACCGGTCGCGTGCCGGGTTGTGGACAGGCAGGCTGGGAACGCCGTTCGGCCGTGCTGCCGGGGCCCCGCGCCCCGGCGGGAGCACGCCGCACCATATGCCACACTGGTCTAGACAACCCGTAGCACTCGAAGGGCAACACCATGGCTGAGCGTCGCGTCAATGTCGGCTGGGCCGAGGGCCTCCACGCCCGCCCCGCGTCCATCTTCGTCCGTGCCGCCACGGCCTCCGGCGTCCCCGTGACGATCGCCAAGGCCGACGGCAACCCGGTCAACGCCGCCTCGATGCTGGCCGTGCTGGGCCTGGGCGCCCAGGGCGGCGAGGAGATCGTCCTCGCCTCCGACGCCCCCGACGCCGAGGCCGCGCTCGACCGCCTGGCCAAGCTGGTCGCCGAGGGCCTGGACGAGCTGCCCGAGACGGTCTGACCCGCCGGCCACCCGCCCCGTACAAACCCGGAAGCCGCGGCGCCCCTGGCGGGGGCCGCGGCTTTTTCGTGCACAAGGGACACCGGGAATTCCCCGGAAGGCAGAAAGGGAGCGGAAAAGGGCGGGCGCAGAATACCGGCACAGAATACCCACCTTTTGTATACGGCCCTTTTGTTAATGCCGGACGCTTCCGATGTTTACGGGATGTTGCGAAGTCCTCACACGCTCCGTCCGCCGCAGCCGGTGCGCCCCCGCGGCCCGCTCCGCGTGCAGGGCCGTCAGCGCCCGGGCCCGCTCCACGTCCCCGCGGGCGACCGCGTCCACGATCGCGCCGTGCTCGGCCCAGGACTCCACCGGGGCGGCCGGCTGCTCCACGGAGTACATCCAGGCGATCTTGCGGCGGAGCTGGGTCAGCAGCGCGGTCAGCCCCGGGCTGCCGCACGCCTGCGCCAGCGTCTCGTGGAACCAGCCCCCCAGCGACCGCAGATCCTCGCCCTGCCCCCGGCGTGCCCGGTCCTGACCCAGCCGCACCAGGCCGCGCAGCACCTTCAGATGGGCCTCGGTGCGCCGCTGCGCCGCCCGCGCCGCGGCGAGCGGCTCCAGCAGCAGCCGGATCTCCAGCAGGTCGGCCGCCTCCTGCTCGGTGGGCTCCGCGACATGCGCACCGGCGTGCCGGCGGGTGACGACGAAGCCCTCGGACTCCAGGGTGCGCAGCGCCTCGCGCACCGGGACCCGGGAGACCCCGTAGCGGCGGGCGAGCTGCTCCTCGGTCAGGCGGCTGCCCCGCGCGAAGACCCCGGAGACGATGTCGTCCCGGATCGCCGTGCATACAGAGTGCGCGGGAACGCGCATGGCCGGACCTCCGTGGATCGCACGAAAAGCTGCACCGATTGACTCGTGTCCCGTGACTCTATTCCAGTCCTCGGGATTTTCCGAAGGCCCGCGGGAATCCACGGCATAATCTTCAGGACTTTTGGCCGGAACCGGTGGAATGCGCGCGGCGCGAAGTCGACCGCGCGGCGCGAAGTCGACGGAGGGCCGCGGGGACGCCGCAGGCCCCCGGCGCGGTGCCGGGGGCCTGCGGGCGGAAGCAGCCGGTCGGGCGCGGCGCCTCAGACGTTCACACGGTGCCTCAGACGTTCACACCGCGGGCGCGGAGGTAGGCGACCGGGTTCATGTCGGAGCCGTACTCGGCCGTGGTGCGGGCCTCGAAGTGGAGGTGCGGACCGGTGGAGTTGCCGGTGGAGCCGGAGAGGCCGAGCTGCTGGCCGGGCACGACCTGCTGGCCCACGGAGACGGAGACCGAGGAGAGGTGCCCGTACTGGGTGTAGGTGCCGTCGTTCATCTTCAGCACGACGTTGTTGCCGTACGCGCCGCCCCAGCCGGCCTCGACGACCGTGCCGGAGCCGACCGCGACGACGGAGCTGCCCATGGGGGCGCGGAAGTCGACACCGGAGTGGCTGCCGGAGGACCAGAGGCTGCCGCCGGTCTGGTAGCCGGTGGTGACGTACGAGCCGGCGATCGGCAGCCGGAAGGAGTTCAGGCGCTTGCGCTCGGCCTCGCGGGCGGCGCGCTCCTTGGCCTCCCGGGCTTCCTTGGCGCGGGCCTCGGCCCTGCGCTTGGCCTCCGCCTCGGCCTTCGCCTTGGCGCGGGCCTGGGCCTGGGCCTCCTCGGCGGCCCGCTGCTGGGCGGCGGCCTGGTCGGCTATCTCGTCGGCGAGGGTGCCGACGGAGACGACCTGGGTGAGGCCGGTGTCCTCGACGGAGGCGGCCTCGGCCTCGGCGGCGAGCGCCGGAGAGGCGAGGGTGCCGATGACGCCGGTGGTGGCGATGGTCGCGATGCCGGCGAGGCTCGCGGTCCTGCGCGTCAGACGGCTCGGGGCACGGTGCTTCCCGGTGGCACGGGTGAACGCCATGGAGAGGCTGGTTCCTTTCCTTCCTTCTCGCCTACCGGGTTAGCTGACGGGTTCGGAGCAGGAAGGTCTCCTACGGTCACCTCCGCGGACGAAGGCTTCCGATTCACCCCGGGGAACGTGGGTCCCCGGCTCCCCAGGCTCGCGCCGGACGGGGACTCGGCGATGACTGTCCGTGCCGCGGACGCGGCGTACTTCTCGGCGAACAGCCGGAAAGACGCTAGGCAGCCGATCACTCAATCACCAAACGGACAGCCCGATTTGTAGCGCATGCCACACCCCATAGCCGCACCTAGTGGGGCATGAGGGAGATACATCACCAAGAACGGAGAAACCCCGACACCGCGGACAGTGTCGGGGTCCCCTTTCGTCCCGTTGTGCGGCTTGCGTCCCCGCTCCGGGCGGGGACGCAGGCGACGGGCCGCCGGCTCAGCCGGTGACGACGGTCACCTCGCCGATGCCGAGGGCCTTCACGGGCTCCGCGATCTGCGCCGCGTCGCCCACCAGCACGGTGACCAGGCGGTCCACCGGGAAGGCGTTGACCGCGGCGGCCGTCGCCTCGACCGTGCCGGTGGCGGCCAGCCGGGCGTACAACTGGGCCTGGTAGTCGTCCGGAAGGGACTGCTCCACCTGGTCGGCGAGGGTGCCGGCGACCGAGGCGGCCGTCTCGAACTTCAGCGGGGCGACGCCCACGAGATTCTGCACGGCCACGTCCCGCTCGGCGTCCGTGAGCCCCTCGGCCGCCAGCGTGCGCAGCACCTTCCACAGGTCGTCCAGGGCGGGACCGGTGTTGGGGGTGTCCACGGAACCGCTGATGGCCAGCATCGACGCGCCCGAGCCGTCCGGGGCGGACAACAGCACCTGCCCGAAGGCCCGGACGCCGTAGGTGTACCCCTTCTCCTCGCGCAGGACGCGGTCCAGACGGGACGTCAGGGTGCCGCCGAGGCAGTAGGTGCCGAGCACCTGGGCCGGCCAGACGCTGTCGTGGCGGTCCGGGCCGATCCGGCCGATGAGCAGCTGGGTCTGCACCGCGCCGGGGCGGTCCACGATCACCACCCGGCCGGTGTCGTCGGCGGTGACCGCCGGGACCCGGTGCGGGACCGCCTTGTCGCCCGTCCAGGCGCCCAGGGTCTCGTCGAGCACCGCGTCCACATCGACGCCCGTCAGGTCGCCGACGATCACACAGGTGGCGGTCGAGGGGCGGACGTGCGCGGTGTAAAAGGCCCGCACGGCGGCGGCGTCGATCCGGGAGACCGTCTCCTCGGTGCCCTGGCGGGGGCGGGAGACGCGCAGCGAGGCCGGGAACAGCTCGGCGGAGAGCTGCTTGGCGGCGCGGCGGGCCGGGTTGGCCATCTCGTGCGGGATCTCGTCGAGGCGGTTGCGGACCAGCCGGCCCACCTCGCCCTCGTCGAAGGCGGGGGCGCGCAGGGCGTCGGCGAGCAGGCCGAGGCCCTTGGCCAGCCGGGAGGCGGGCACCTCCAGGGAGACCCGTACGCCCGGGTGGTCGGCCATCGAGTCGAGGGTGGCGCCGCAGCGCTCCAGCTCGGCGGCGAACTCCTCGGCGCTGTGCTTGTCGGTGCCCTCGGACAGGGCGCGGGCCATGATGGTGGCCACGCCGTCCAGCTCCGCGGGCTCGGCGTCGAGCGGGGCGTCGAGCAGGATCTCGACCGCGACGACCTGCTGGCCGGGGCGGTCGCAGCGCAGCACGGTCAGCCCGTTCGCCAGGGTGCCGCGCTCGGGCGCGGGGAAGGCCCAGGGGCGGGCCTCGCCGGCCGTGGGCTGCGGGTGGAACTCCATGGTCACGGCAGCGTCGCTCACTGGTCCGCCCCCTCGGTGGCGTTGTTCTCTGCGGTCTCGGCGCCGGCGGTCCCGGCGTCGGCGCTGTCGGCGGTCTCGTCGGCCTCGTCGGCGGCCAGCGGCTCGTAGACCAGGACGGCGCGGTTGTCGGGGTGCAGCCGGGCCTTGGCGACGGCCTGGACCTCCTCGGCGGTGACGTCGAGGACGCGCTGCACGGCGGTGAGCGCGAGCTGCGGGTCGCCGAACAGGACGGCGAAGCGGCACAGTTCGTCGGCGCGGCCGGCCACCGTGCCGAGCCGGTCCAGCCATTCGCGTTCCAGCTGCGCCTGCGCGCGCTCCATCTCCTCCGGCGTCGGGCCCTCGGCCGCGAAGCGGGCCAGCTCCTCGTCGACGGCGGCCTCGATGCGGGGCACCTCCACACCGCCGGATGTCTTCACGTCCAGCCAGCCGAGGGAGGGGGCGCCGGCCAGGCGCAGCAGCCCGAAGCCGGCGGCGACGGCGGTCTGGTCGCGGCGGACCAGGCGGTTGTGCAGCCGGGAGGACTCGCCGCCGCCGAGGACGGTGAGCGCCAGGTCGGCGGCGTCGCACTCGCGGGTGCCGTCGTGCGGGAGGCGGTAGGCGGCCATCAGGGCGCGGGCGGGCACCTCCTCGACGACCTCCTCGCGCAGCTGGCGGCCGATGGTGTCCGGCAGGGTGCCGTCACGGGGCGGCTGCTTGCCGTCGTGGGAGGGGATGGAGCCGAAGTACTTCTCGATCCAGGCGAGGGTCTGCTCCGGGTCGATGTCGCCGACCACCGAGAGGACCGCGTTGTTCGGCGCGTAGTAGGTGCGGAAGAACGCGCGGGCGTCCTCCAGGGTCGCCGCGTCCAGGTCGGCCATCGACCCGATCGGCGTGTGGTGGTAGGGGTGGCCCTCCGGGTACGCGAGGGCGGTCAGCTTCTCGAAGGCCGTGCCGTAGGGCACGTTGTCGTAGCGCTGGCGGCGCTCGTTCTTCACCACGTCCCGCTGGTTCTCCATCGACTCCTCGTCGAGGGCGGCCAGCAGCGAGCCCATGCGGTCCGCCTCCAGCCAGAGGGCCAGTTCGAGCTGGTGCGTGGGCATGGTCTCGAAGTAGTTGGTGCGCTCGAAGCTGGTGGTGCCGTTGAGGGAGCCGCCGGCGCCCTGGACCAGCTCGAAGTGGCCGTTCCCCTTCACCTGGCCGGAGCCCTGGAACATCAGGTGCTCGAAGAGGTGCGCGAGGCCCGTGCGGCCCTCGACCTCGTGGCGGGAGCCCACGTCGTACCAGAGGCACACCGCGGCGACCGGGGTCAGGTGGTCCTCGGAGAGCACCACGCGCAGACCGTTGGCCAGCCGGTGCTCGGTCGCTGTCAGGCCGCCGGAGCCGGCCTGGCCTGTGGCCGTGTGACCCATGGGCATGTACGTCCCTTCGATCGCGATGTGAAAGAGTCCTGCCACCCTATGCAAGCGCACCGAGCCCTGGCGAAGTTCCCGTCCGCGCACCGCGTCCCTCTTCCGGGTCGCCGGGGGCGTTGTCGGTGGGACGGTCCACAATGGTGCGCGTCGGATCCAGACTGGTACGTGAAGGAGCAGCAGCCGCGATGGCCCGCCGCAGCACGAAGACCCCACCGCCGGAGGAGTTCGAGGAGAAGATCCTCGACATCGACGTCGTGGACGAAATGCAGGGCTCCTTCCTCGAGTACGCGTACTCGGTGATCTACTCCCGTGCCCTGCCCGACGCCCGTGACGGCATGAAGCCGGTGCACCGCCGCATCGTCTACCAGATGAACGAGATGGGCCTGCGCCCCGACCGCGGCTATGTGAAGTGCGCCCGGGTCGTCGGCGAGGTCATGGGCAAGCTGCACCCGCACGGCGACGCCTCGATCTACGACGCCCTGGTGCGGATGGCGCAGCCCTTCTCCATGCGCCTCCCCCTGGTCGACGGCCACGGCAACTTCGGCTCCCTGGGCAACGACGACCCGCCGGCCGCCATGCGGTACACCGAGTGCCGGATGGCCGACGCGACCGGTCTGATGACGGAGTCGATCGACGAGGACACGGTCGACTTCCAGTCCAACTACGACGGCCAGGAGCAGGAGCCGGTCGCCCTCCCCGCGGCCTACCCCAACCTGCTGGTCAACGGCGCCTCCGGGATCGCCGTCGGTATGGCCACCAACATGCCCCCGCACAACCTGGGCGAGGTGATCGCGGCCGCCCGGCATCTGATCCGGCACCCCAACGCCGACCTCGACACCCTGATGCGCCATGTCCCGGGCCCCGACCTGCCGACCGGCGGCCGGATCGTCGGTCTGGCCGGTATCAAGGACGCGTACGAGACGGGCCGCGGCACCTTCAAGATCCGTGCCACGGTCTCGGTGGAGACGGTCTCCGCCCGCCGCAAGGGCCTGGTGGTCACCGAACTGCCCTTCGCGGTCGGCCCGGAGAAGGTCATCGCCAAGATCAAGGACCTGGTCGGCGCGAAGAAGCTCCAGGGCATCGCGGACGTCAAGGACCTGACCGACCGCGAGCACGGCCTGCGGCTGGTCATCGAGATCAAGAACGGCTTCATCCCCGAGGCCGTGCTGGAGCAGCTCTACAAGCTGACGCCGATGGAGGAGTCCTTCGGCATCAACAACGTCGCCCTGGTCGACGGCCAGCCCCTGACCCTGGGGCTCAAGGAGCTGCTGGAGGTCTACCTCGACCACCGCTTCGAGGTCGTCCGGCGGCGCAGCGAGTTCCGGCGCACCAAGCGCCGCGACCGGCTGCACCTGGTCGAGGGCCTGCTCGTCGCGCTGCTCGACATCGACGAGGTCATCCGGCTGATCCGCTCCAGCGAGAACAGCGCGCAGGCCAAGGAGCGCCTGATCGAGCGCTTCTCGCTGAGCGATGTGCAGACGCAGTACATCCTGGACACCCCGCTGCGCCGGCTGACCAAGTTCGACCGGATCGAGCTGGAGAGCGAGCGGGACCGGCTGAACGGCGAGATCGACGAGCTGACCGGCATCCTGGAGTCGGACGCGGAGCTGCGCAAGCTGGTCTCCTCCGAACTGGGCGCGGTGGCCAAGAAGTTCGGCACCCCCCGCCGCACGGTCCTGCTGGAGTCGGCGGGCACCCCGGCGCCGACCGCCTCCCTCCAGGTCGCGGACGACCCGTGCCGGGTGCTGCTCTCCTCCACCGGCCTGCTGGCCCGCACCGCGACCGCCGAACCGCTCCCGGCCGAGGAGGGCCGGCGCACCAAGCACGATGTGATCGTGTCCGCCGCCCTCGGCACCCAGCGGGGCGAGGTCGGCGCGGTGACCTCGGCCGGGCGGCTGCTGCGGCTGTCGGTGATCGATCTGCCGCAGCTCCCGGACACCGCGACGGGCCCCAACCTGGCGGGCGGGGCGCCGGTCACCGAGTTCCTCTCCCTGGAGGCGGACGAGACGGTGGTCTGCCTCACCGCCCTCGACGAGTCCTCCCCCGGTCTCGCCCTCGGCACCCTTCAGGGGGTGGTGAAGCGGGTCGTCCCGGACTACCCGTCGAACAAGGACGAGTTGGAGGTCATCTCCCTGCGGGAGGGGGACCGGATCGTCGGCGGCACGGAGCTGCGCACCGGCGAGGAGGACCTGGTCTTCATCACCTCCGACGCGCAGTTGCTGCGCTATCCGGCGGCCCAGGTGCGGCCGCAGGGCCGGGCGGCCGGCGGTATGGCGGGCATCAAGCTGGCGGAGGGCGCCGAGGTGCTGTCGTTCACGGCGGTCGATCCGTCGGCGGAGGCGGTGGTGTTCACGGTCGCCGGCTCGCGCGGCACCCTGGTGGACGGGCCGACGACGGCGAAGCTGACGCCGTTCGACCAGTATCCGCGCAAGGGGCGGGCGACGGGCGGGGTGCGCTGCCAGCGGTTCCTGAAGGGCGAGGACGTGCTGGTGCTGGCGTGGGCGGGCGCGGTGCCGGTCCGGGCCGCGCAGAAGAACGGCAGCCCGGCGGAGCTGCCGGCCCCCGACCCGCGCCGTGACGGCTCGGGCACACCGCTGGGCTCACCGGTGGCGGTGCTGGCGGGGCCGGTCACCGAGGCGCCCCCGGCCGGTTAGCCTTCGGTGTCCGGGCCGGGCCGCGGGCCGTCGAGGTCCGGGCCGGGCGCGGGCTCCGGGTCGTCGGGGTCGCCCTGGACGTAGCGCAGCAGGCCCCACATGCTGCGCTCGTCCGGGACGTCCTCGGGGCGCCCGGTGCGGACGCAGGCGGTGAGTTCCTTGCGCAGGGCCTCCGCGTCGATCCCCGAACCGATGAGGACGAGTTCGGTGCGCCGGGGCGCGTCGCCGTCCGGCCAGGGCTCGGGGTAGAAGCGCAGGAAGCGGCCGACCGCGTGGACGGCGTAGCGGTTGCGGGGGTCGGCCTCGCCGAGGTCCACGAAGCCCTTGATCCGGTAGAGGCCGGGCGGGCGGGTGTCGAGGAAGTCCATCAGCCGGCGCGGGTGGAGGGGTTCGTCGAAGGCCGCCGAGACGCTCTCGTAGGCCGTGTGCAGATGCTGGTGGCCGGCCTCCGCGCAGTCGCCGTGGTGCTCGGCGTCGTAGGCGTCCGCGTACAGGTCCTCGAAGGAGAGCTGGCGGACGGCGGGGTCGTGGTCCGGGCGCAGGGCCGGGTCCAGGAGGAGCCCGGGGTCGATCCGGCCGTGGCGCGTCTCCACCACGGGTGTGCCCGCGCTCAGCCCGTCGAGGGTCTCCCGCAGCCGCCGGACCGCCTCCGCGCCGACCCGGTCGGTCTTGTTGAGGACGACGAGGTCGGCGATGGCCAGATGCCGGTCGATCTCGGGGTGCCGGGCGCGGGTGGCGTCGAACTCGGCGGCGTCGACCACCTCGACGAGGCCCCCGTAGACGGCGCGCGGGTTGTCACTGGCGAGGATCATACGGACGAGTTCCTGGGGCTCGGCCAGCCCGGACGCCTCGATGACGACGACGTCGATCCCCGCGTCGGGACCGGTCAGCTTCTCCAGGTAGTCGTCCAGCTCGCTCGCGTCGACGGCGCAGCACAGGCAGCCGTTGCCGAAGGAGATGGTGGAGCCGACCTGTCCGGCGACCGTCATGGCGTCGATCTCGATGGCGCCGAAGTCGTTGACGACGACCCCGATGCGGTTGCCCTGGTTGCGCCGGAGGAGGTGGTTGAGCAGGGTCGTCTTGCCCGAACCGAGGAAGCCCGCCAGGACGACGACGGGGATCCGGCTGCTCGGACTCGGGGACGTGCTCTCGCTCACTGCGCACCTCGTGGACGGACGTCGTACGGACCGGGACCAGGATAGGCACGCGCCCCGGGTGCCCGGGGCGCGCGCCGGCCCCGGCCGTCAGGCCCGCAGCCACACCGCCGTGTCGCGGGGCAGCCGCCCGTCCGCGTCCAGCGGCCCGCTGGCCAGCAGCACGGCCCGGTGCTGCGGCAGGTCCACGGAGACGGCGCCGAGGTTGACCGCGCACAGCAGCCCGTCCGGCCGGGCGAAGGCCAGCACCTCGGGCCCGGAGGGCAGCCAGGTCAGCGGCCCGTCCCCGAAGCCGGGCTCCCGGCGGCGCAGCCGCAGCGCCTCCCGGTAGAGGCTGAGCATCGACGCCGGGTCCCCGCTCTGGCGGTCCGCCGCGTACGCGGACCAGCCCGCGGGCTGGGGCAGCCACGGTTCCGCGCCCGAGCCGAAGCCGCGGTGCGGGGCGTCCGCGGTCCACGGCAGCGGCACCCGGCAGCCGTCGCGGCCCGGGTCGACGCCGCCGGAGCGGTGGTGCATCGGGTCCTGGATCCGCTCCCGGGGGATGTCGGCCTCCGGGAGGCCCAGTTCCTCCCCCTGGTAGACGTAGACGGACCCGGGCAGGGCCAGGGTCAGCAGCGCGGCGGCGCGGGCGCGCCGGGTGCCGAGGGCCAGGTCGGTCGGGGTGCCGAAGCGTTTGGCGGCGAAGTCGAAGCCGGTCTCCGCGCGGCCGTAGCGGGTCACGGTGCGGGTGACGTCGTGGTTGCAGAGCACCCAGGTGGCGGGGGCGCCGACGGGCGCGTGCTCGGCGAGGGTGTCGTCGATGCTGCGGCGCAGCCGCGCCGCCTCCCAGGGGCAGGCGAGGAAGCCGAAGTTGAAGGCGGTGTGCAGTTCGTCGGGGCGCAGATAGCGGGCGAAGCGCTCGGCGTCCGGGAGCCACACCTCGCCGACGAACACGGCCCCGTACGCGTCGGCGACGGCCCGCCAGGAGCGGTAGATGTCGTGGAGTTCGTCGCGGTCGATGTACGGGTGGGGGTCGGCGCCCTCGGTGAGGTCGGCGAGGGCGGGGTCCTTGGCGAGCAGGGCCGCCGAGTCGATCCGTACGCCGGCGACACCGCGTTCGAACCAGAAGCGGAGGACGTCCTCGTGCTCGCGGCGGACCGCCGGGTGCGCCCAGTTGAGGTCGGGCTGCTCGGGGGTGAAGAGGTGGAGGTACCACTCGCCGTCCGGGACCCGGGTCCAGGTGGCGCCGGAGAACTGGGACGGCCAGTCGTTGGGCGGGAGTTCGCCGTGCTCGCCGCGGCCGGGCCGGAAGTGGAACAGCTCCCGCTCCGGGCTGCCGGGCCCGGCGGCGAGGGCCGCGCGGAACCAGGCGTGCCGGTCGGAGACATGGTTGGGGACGATGTCGACGATGGTGCGGATGCCCAGTTCACGGGCCTCGGCGATCAGTTTCTCGGCCTCGCCGAGGGTGCCGAAGGCGGGGTCGATGGTGCGGTAGTCGGCGACGTCGTAGCCGCCGTCGGCGAGCGGGGAGAGGTACCACGGGGTGAACCAGATGGCGTCGATGCCCAGTTCGGCCAGGTACGGCAGTCTCGCCCGTACCCCGGCGAGGTCCCCGGTGCCGTCGCCGTCACCGTCGGAGAAGCTGCGGGGGTACACCTGGTAGATGGCGGCGCTGCGCCACCAGTCGTCGGTGCGTTCCGAATGAGGGGCTGCCACGGGAGGTCCTTTCGGGCAGGGAGGGACCAGGGAGGGACTCCGCCGCCGGCACGGGGGCGGGGCGGACTGGTACGGGCCGGCGGCGGAGGCTTGGTGGACGAGCGGTACGACGGGCGGGGCCCGGGCGGGGTGGCGGGTCAGCCCTTGAGACCGCCCGCGGTGAGTCCGCTCATGATGTTGCGCTGGAAGATCAGGAACACGATCAGCGTCGGGACGGACGCGATGGTGAGCGCGGCGATCAGCACGTTCTCGGGGACTCCGGTGGACAGGGAGTAGATCCCGACGTTCAGGGTCTGCTTGCTGGGGTCCGGCAGGGTCAGCATCGGCCAGAGGAAGTCCTTCCACACGCCGACGACGGCGAAGATGGAGACGACGCCGAGGATCGGCCGGGAGATCGGCAGGACGATCGACCGGAGCACCCGCATCGGGCTCGCGCCGTCGATGGAGGCGGCGTCGAGGAGTTCACGCGGCACGGAGTCGAAGAACCGCTTCAGCAGGAAGATGTTGAACGCGTTGGTGACGGACGGGAGCCAGATCGCCCAGGGCGAGTCGAGCAGGTTCCGTTCGACGATCGGCACATCGAGGACGGTGAGGTACTGGGGCACCACGAGGACGGTGGCCGGGATCATCAGGGTGGCCAGCATCATGCCGAGGATCGCCTTGCCGAGGACGGGCCGCAGCTTGGAGAGCGAGTAGGCGGCGGCCACGTCGAAGACGAGCTGGAAGGCGAGCGCGCCGAAGGCGTAGTAGAGGGTGTTGAACAGCAGCCGGGCAAGTCCCATGACGTCCCAGGCGCGGGCGTAGTTCTCCGGGTGCACGCTCTGGGGAATGTAGGTGGGCGGGGACTGGATCACCTCCTGGGTGGTCTTGAGGCCGCCGGACACCATCCAGTAGAGGGGTCCGAGGAACGCCAGGGTGAACAGGGCGACGACGATCCCGAAGACGGTCCAGTAGAGGACCTTGCCGCGGGGCCGGGCGAGCTGTGCGGGTGAGATGAGGGTGCGTGTGGACATCGGTCGTCTCCCCGCCGCTAGTCGTCCTGCGCGCGGCTGAGCCTCACGTACACGGCCGAGACGCCGGCCAGGAGTACGAGGAGGACCAGGCCGAGCGCGGCCGCGGCGCCGTAGTTGTTGAAGTTGAAGGCGTACTGGTAGATGAGGTAGACGACGGTCGTGGTGGAGCCCTCGGGCCCGGCTCCGTTGGTGAGCAGGAACGGTTCGGTGAAGACCTGGACCGTGGCGATGATCTGCATCAGCAGCATCAGGGAGAGGATCAGCCGGGTCTGCGGGACGGTGACGTACCAGATCTTGCGCAGCAGGCCCGCGCCGTCGAGTTCGGCCGCCTCGTACAGCTCGCCGGGGATGCCCTGGAGGGCGGCCAGGTAGATGAGGGTGGCGCCGCCCATGTTCATCCAGGTCGCCGCGATGACGACGGAGAGCATGGCGGTGTCGGGGTCCTGGAGCCACTGCTGTTCCGGGAGGTGCAGCAGGCCGAGGAGTTCGTTGAAGAGGCCGTGGCCGGGGTCGTAGAAGTACTTGAAGAGCAGCACGGAGGCGACCGGCGGGAGCATCACCGGGAGGTAGACCAGCAGCCGCAGGTACCCCTGGGCGTGGCGCATCTCGTTGATGACGATCGCGACGACGAACGGGACCACGAAGCCGAGGACCAGGGCGAGCACCACGAAGAGGAGGGTGTTGCGCCAGGCCTGCCCGAAGGCCGGGTCGTTGAAGACGGTGGTGAAGTTGGACCAGCCGGCCCAGACGGTCCGTCCGTCCTCGTTCTTCTGGAAGGCCAGCAGGAACTCCCTGACCATCGGGTACCAGGAGAAGAACGAGAAGCAGAGCACGGCGCCGATCAGGAAGCCGTGCGCCGTCAGGTTGCGGCGCAGCTCCTTGGCGAAGGCCCCGCCGGGCGGGCGGGGGCCCGGGCCGCCGGGCCGGGGGCGGCGGGACTTCGCCGCCTCGCTCGGGGACAGGGTGGGGGCCGACATCGTCGCTCCTCGGTGCAGATGTGCGGGCGCGCAGGTGTGCGGGGGCGCGGGGTCCAAGCGGCTGCGGGGGCGGGGCCTCGCCGGGCCCCGCCGTCGCGCTCCTGCGGGTGGTGGACGAGCCGGTGGGCTACTGGTTGGCCAGGATCTGGTTGACCTGGGACTCGGCCGTGGCGAGCAGCTTGCCGGGGTCGGCGTCCTTGTTGGTCAGCACGCCGGACATCACGTTGTCGAGGACCTTGTAGATCTCCTGGGCCTTGGGCGGTTCGGCCTTGCCGGGGACGGGGTTGTCCATGAAGGTCCGGAAGTTCTCGACCGGCATGGTGGAGTGGGCGGCGCGCGCCTTGTCGTCCTGTGCCTTGGAGTCGTTCAGCCAGAAGTTGGGCTGGGGCAGGCCGACCGGAAGGCCGTCGGCCTTGGTGCGGTCCCACTGGAACTGGCCCTTGCCGACGGTGAGGTTCTTGAAGTTCAGCCAGGCGACGGCGGCCTTGATCTTGTCGGGCGAACTGCCCTTCTTGATCATGTAGTTGTTGCCGCCGAAGAGGGTGGCCTTGCCGCCGGGGATCGGGCCGAGGCCGAAGGTCTCGTACTTCGCGCCGAGTTGCTGGACCATATAGGTGATGTCGTCCGGGGCGGCGAGGAACATGCCGAGCTTGTCGGAGGCGATCTGCTTCTGGAGGTCGCCCCACTTCAGGAGCTGGGTCTTCCCCATGCTGTCGTCCTCCCAGCGCATGGCGTGGAGGTTGTTCACGATCTCCTTGCCGAGATCGTTGTTGAAGGCTGCCTTCTTCCCGCTCTCGTCGACGATGTCGCCGCCGAGGCTGTACATCTGGGCGGTGAAGTGCCAGCCGCCGGTGTTGGCGGCGCTGTACTCGCCGAAGCCCGCGACACCGCCGCCGAGCCCGGCTGTCCTCTTGGCCGCCGTGCGGACCTCGGCCCAGGTGGTGGGCGGGGTGTCGGGGTCGAGGCCGGCCTTCTCGAAGAGGGTCCGGTTGATCAGCAGGCCCATGGTGTAGTTGCTGGTGGGCAGGCCGTAGAGCTTGCCGTCCTGCTTGAGCGAGTTCAGCACGTCCGGGTCGATGTCGCCCAGCGCGGGGACCGTCCTGTCGGTGACGTACGCGCTGATGTCCGCGGCGCCGTCGTTGTCCAGCACCTGCTGGAGGTCGGTGAAGTAGGTGTAGAACACGTCCGGCTGGGACTTGGCCTTGAGCATGGCCGTGAAGCGCGGGGGTTCCAGGCACTGTCCGGGGGTGGAGCGGCCCTCGATGGTGATGTTCGGGTACGTCTTGTTGAACTCGGCGACGTCCTCCTTCCACTGCTTGAGCTCGGCGGCCTTGGCGGCCGGCGGCATGCAGTCGATGGTCAGCGTCAGCTTCGTGTTCCGGTCGAGCGGCGCTGCCGGATCGGACGAACCGCCGCTCTGTGAACCCTCGTTGTCGTCGCTGCTGCTGCTCGTGCCGCAGGCGGCCAGCGCGGTGAGGGCGAGAGCGGAGACGAGGGCCGTCGCGGCGGAGCGACGGGTACGGCGGAACCAGGCACTTCTCATCGGTGGTCCCCTTCGGGCATGAGCGTGGAAGACCCGCGGCTGACGAGCAGCGGGGCGCGGCACACTCAACCACCGCCAACAGGTGAACGCAATATCTCGCGCTGATTTCGTAAATGATTGACAGACCTGCGCATGGCGGCGCGGGGAGACGGAAAGCGGGGCTCCGCTCCCAAAGCGCGCGGGCAGCGCGAAGGCCCGGACCCCGGCGATGCGGGGTCCGGGCCGGAAACGGTCAGGTCAGGCCGGTCCGGGGCGGCGCGGTGGCGCGATTCAGGCGGGGCCGGGGCGGCGCGGGGCCTGCGCCGTCGAGCCGCGCACCACCAGCTCGGGCTCGAAGAGCAGCTCCCCCGGCGGCACTTCGCCGCCCTGGATCTGCGCGCACAGCAGCTCGACCGCCGCCCGGCCCATCGCCTCGATGGGCTGGCGCACGGTGGTCAGCGGCGGCTCCGTGCAGTTCATGAACGCGGAGTCGTCGAAGCCCACCACCGAGACCTCGGAGGGCACCCCGAGCCCGCGCCGGCGGGCCGCCCGCACGGCCCCGAGGGCGAGCGGGTCGCTGGCGCAGATGATGCCGGTGACCCCGCGGTCCAGCAGGCGCGAGGTCGCCGCCTGGCCGCCTTCCAGGGAGAACATGGAGCGCTCGACGTGCTCGTCGGGCAGTTCCCCGCCCGCCGCCGTCGCGGCCGCCCGCGCCGCCGCGAGCTTGCGCCGCGAGGGGATGTGGTCGCCCGGCCCCAGCACCACGCCGATGCGCTCGTGGCCGAGCGAGGCCAGATGGCGCCACGCCTGCTCCACGGCCACCGCGTCGTCGCAGGAGATGCAGGGGAAGTCGAGGTTCTCGATGGGCGCGTTGATGAGCACCACGGGGATCCGGCGCTCGGCCAGCAGCCGGTAGTGCTCGTGCGGCGCGTCGGCCTGGGCGAAGAGCCCGCCCGCGAAGACCACGCCGGAGACCTGCTGCTGGAGCAGCAGCTCCACGTAGTCCGCCTCGGAGACGCCGCCCTTGGTCTGGGTGCAGAGCACGGGAGTGAGGCCCTGCTGGGCCAGGGCCCCGCCGATGACCTCGGCGAAGGCCGGGAAGATCGGGTTCTGGAGCTCGGGGAGGACCAGGCCGACGAGCCGCGCCCGCTCCCCGCGCAGCTGGGTCGGCCGCTCGTACCCGAGGACGTCCAGGGCCGTCAGCACGGACTGCCGGGTGGCCTCGGAGACCCCGGGCTTGCCGTTGAGCACCCGGCTGACCGTGGCCTCGCTGACTCCTACCTTCTTGGCCACCTGGGCAAGTCGTCGCGTCATGAACGCAAGACTAGCGCAAACCCTGCAAGCGGCTTGCGCCAGTCCGGCCCTTCGCGTCCGTCCGTTGCTACGGATTGATATCGATCGTGAAGGTGGACGTCGTGTTCCGTACGTCCACGGCGTTGTCGCCGAACCTCAGCCCGTTGAAGGTCACCTCACCGACCGCCGGACCCTGGCCCGCCTCGGGCAGCTCGTTCGCCCACAGACCGAAGCCCGACTTGTGGTCGAACGCGTCACCGCTCTTGCGCGCCCCGGTGATCGAGATGTCGGTCAGCACGGTGTCCTTGATCGGGAACTGCGGCTGCCCTCCCACGTAGTTGGTCTGGAACATGATCCCGCTGTACGTCGGGTCCACGATGTCCACGTTGTTCACCCGGATCCCCTGGAACACCTTGGACGCCGAGAACAGCCAGATGCCGGGGAAGGTCTGCGAGCCCCAGAAGTGGCCGCCGGCCCGGACGATCGACACGTTCTCGACCGTGGTCGGCTCGGTCCCGAAGCCGTTCATCGGGTAGCCGAAGTCCAGCGAGCTGATGGTGATGCCGGAGTAGACCAGGGTGTCCGCGATATGGATGTTGCGGAAGGTGTTGTTGTAGCCGCCGTAGACGGCGATGCCCGCCGCCCGCCAGGTCAGCGTGGAGGTCAGGTTCTCGTAGAGGTTGTTCTTCATGTCCGCGCCGCCCGCGTCGATCGCGGAGAAGAGGGCGAAGCTGTCGTCCCCGGTGGCCCGGGCGTCGTTGTTGGCGACCAGGTTGTCCGTCGATCCGTTGGTCATATTGACCCCGTCGGCGAACATGTTGCGGATCCGGGAGTTCCTGATCGTCACCCGGTCGGTGTTGGCGCCCCAGTAGAGGCACACCATGTGCTCGTTCCAGATGTTGTCGATGACGATGTCCGACACGTTCGCGAAGTCGAAGACCTTGCCCGGCCCGTCGATCCGCGAGGTGTAGTTGCCGAAGTAGGCGAAGTCCGCGAAGGAGGAGCCCTTGGCGCTCGCGTCGGCCCGGAAGCCGATGTCGGTGTTGTCCTGCGCGGCGGGCGCCCGGAACTTCGTGTACCAGGGCCCGGCGCCGACCACCTTCACGGCCTTGCCGTACACCTGGAACTTGCTCGACGTCTGGTAGTCGCCCGGCGGCAGGTAGACACCGGTCAGTGCGCCCGTCGAGTCCATCCGCACCCGGTCCAGGGCGTTCTGGACGTCCTGGTGGCTGAAGCCGGCCGGCACCGCGTACGCCGCGGGGTCGGGGTTGGCGACGGGGGCGACCTGCTCCAGGTTGATGAAGTCGATCGCGTACCGGGAGGTGTTGGCCGCGTCCTTCTGGAGCCGGATACGCGAGCCCGCGGGGACGGTCTCGCCGAGCATCAGATGCGCCTCGTCGTAGATGTGCCGCGGGGCGCCCGCGCTCGGGGAGTTGCCCGGGGACGCCTCGGCTCCGTACAGCCAGGCGTACTTGGAGGTCAGATCGAGGGCCTTGCGGAAGGTGCCGTCGACGTAGACGTTCAGGGTGGCGTCGATACCGCCGCCGCCCGGCGCGTCCGGGATGGAGAAGCGGGTGACCAGGGTGTTGGTGCTAGCCCGGGTGGTGAACTCGACGTAGTTGCCGGTGTTCTCCAGGGTCACGGCCCGGCGGCCGGAGGCCTCGCCCGCGATGTCGCCGACGGTCCGGTTGGGGCCGACGACCCGGGCTCCGCCGCCCGCCGTGCCGTCCTCGGCCTCGTACATGTCGTACGGCATGTTCGCGCCGCGCCCGACGAACAGGGGCCGGCTGGTGGTGTTGTTCTCCCGCTTGACCGGCGGCTCGTTGGCGTCCGGGGCGATGACCGCCTTCAGCGTGTACGAGCCGTTGGCCGCCGTCCAGGTGCCGAGGTCCACGGCCGGGGTGGTGGCGCCCGCGGCGATGACGCCGGTGTGGGTGCCGGTCAGGGTGCGCACCGTGGCGCCCTTGTCGTCGGTCAGGGTCAGGGTGATGCCGTGGCCGCCACCCGCCGATGCCTCGGTGCCCTGGTTCCTCAGGGCGACGGAGAAGGTGACCGTGTCGCCCGCGGCGGGCGAGGAGGGCGAGGTGGTCACCGCGGCGGCGACCAGGTCGGAGCCGGCCACCGGCTTGACCACCAGCGGGGTGGGGCTGGTGTAGGTGTTGTTGGACTCGTTCTGCTCGACGACCGCGCCCGCCTCGTCGGCGACCGCGCTGAGCTGGTAACTGCCCTCCGGGCGCTGCCCGAGGGAGGCGCTGACGGTGGTGGAGGCGCCGGCCGCGAGGGCGCCGACCTGCGCGGCGGCGGCCTTGGTGCCGCCGAGGCGCACGGCGAGGGCGCTGGCGGGGGCCGCGGCCGGGCCGCTGTTGCGGACGGTCGCGGAGACGGTGATCTCGTCCGACTCGACAGGGGAGGCGGGCGAGACGGTCAGCCCGGTGACCTCCAGGTCGGGGTTGGGGGCGGGGGTGCCCAGGATCTGGAACTCCGCGAGCTGCCCGGCCGTTGCCCCGGTGTTGGAGGTGAAGCGCAGCTGCACATCGGCCACCCGGGCGTCCACGGGCACGGTCACGGTGTTGCCGCTCGCGGGACTGAAGGCGTAGTCCCTCGCGGCGACGAGGGTGGTGAAGCCGGAGGCGTTCTGCTCGCGCCCGAGCACGGCGATGTTCTGGGTGCGGGCGCCCCAGCCGCTGTCCGGGTTGAGCTTGAGGGCGAGGCTGCTGAGGTCGGCGTTGGCGCCGAGCTCGACGGTGAGGGTGTTCGGGTAGCTGCCGGCGGCGCCCTCCCAGTAGGTGGTAAGGCTGTTGTCGTTGGCGTTCTCGGCGACGAAGGTGTGGATCACGGACGAGGCGGTGATCGGCTTGCCCACGGCCAGGTTGGAGGCGGTGCCGGTGGAGCCGTTGCGGGTGACGGAGTTGCTGTCGGCGGACTGGTTGCCGGCCGCGTCCTTGGCGCGCACGTAGTAGGTCACGGTGGTTCCGGCGGGCTGGTTGTCGGTCCAGCTGGTCGCCTCGCCGCCGAGGCTCTTGCGCAGGGTGTTGTCGGCGTACACGTCGTAGCCGGTCACGCCGGTGTTGTCGGTGGACGCGGTCCAGGTGAGCCGGATCTGACCGGTCGCGGGCTCGGTGAAGGCGAGGTTCGCGGGGGCGCTCGGGGCCTGGGTGTCCCCGGTGTCGCCGCGCCGGGTGACCGTCTTGCTGTTCGCGGACTGGTTGCCGGCCGCGTCCCGGGCGCGCACGAAGTAGGAGACGGTGGCGTTCGCCGGGCGGTTGTCGGTGACGGTGGTGACGTTCCCGGCCACGGTGGTGAGCAGGGTGTTGTCGGCGTACACGTCGTAGCCGGTCACGCCGGTGTTGTCGGTGGACGCGGTCCAGGTGAGCCGGATCCGACCGGTCGCGGGCTCGGTGAGGGCCAGGTCGGTGGGCGCGGTCGGAGCCTGGGTGTCCCCGGTCTCCGGGCCGTAGACCTCCAGTTCGGAGACCTGGGCGGCGGGCTGCACGGTGTTGGCGGTGACCAGGACGCGCACATACCGCGTGGTGGCCGCGTCAAAGGTGATGGTGGCGGACTGCCCGTTCGCCGCGTCGAAGCGGTGGGCGCGGGAGGCGGTCAGATCGGTGAAGTCGGTGCCGTTGGTGCTGCCCTGGATCTTCAGGGTCTGGCTCCGGGCGCCCCAGCCGTCGGGGAGGCGCAGCACCACCCGGTCGACGCGGACGGCGGAGCCCAGGTCGGTCTGGATCCACTGCGGGAGGGCGTTGTTGCGGCTCTCCCAGTAGCTGGCCCGGTTGCCGTCGCCGGCGTTGCCCGCGGTGTAGACCTCGGTGTGGCTGCCGGCGGTGAAGGTCCGGCCGCGGGCGAGGTTCACGGAGGAGTCACCGGCGGCGTGCACCTCCAGCTCGGAGAGCTGGGCGGCGGCCCAGCCGGTG
Organism: Streptomyces sp. NPDC005805; assembly: GCF_040630445.1. Lineage (NCBI taxonomy): Bacteria > Bacillati > Actinomycetota > Actinomycetes > Kitasatosporales > Streptomycetaceae > Streptomyces > Streptomyces sp. NPDC005805. Next base: position 52,898 of record NZ_JBEXXN010000026.1, on the reverse strand, counting down.
TTCGCGGTGATGTGGACCCGCACGAAACGGGTCTGGGTCGCCGGGAAGGTCACCCAGACGGTGTTGGCCGAGCCCGGGGTGAAGGAGTACGCGGCGGACGCCTTGAGCGTGGTGAAGGCGGTGCCGTCGGCGCTGCCCTGGACGGACAGGGTCTGGCTGCGGCTCTCCCAGCCGGCGGGGAGCTTCAGTACCACCTCGTCGACGCGGGCGGTGGCGCCGAGATCGGTCTGCACCCACTGCGGCAGAGCACTCCCGGCGCTCTGCCAGTAGGAGCCCTGGTCGCCGTCGGTGACCTGGGCGGCCGCGTACTCGGCGTGGGAGCTGCTGGCGCTCGCGGGGCGGCCCGCGGCGATGTTCGGGCCGCCGGCCGCGGCGGCGTTCAGCGCCGGCCAGCCGAGCAGCAGGAGGCTGGTCGCGATCACGGCGGAGAGGCCCCGCCATCTCCAGCGTTGGGTTCTCATCTGTCCCCGATCTCTGGGATCTCTGGGCCCGTCTGCACCGCAGTACGGGCGCGGCTCTGCCACTGGGGGGTCAACTGCCTTTATGCGGCAATGAGTTCTGTCTTTTGCGTTCAGCAGCGAGAGAGTTGCAGAGAATTGGCGACCCGTCTATGGTCGCGGCGCGCCGCTCCCGCCTGCCCTCAGGTGGCCGGAGACCCTGCGTCCGCCCGCACCAGCGGCTTTCTCTCACCTTGCGACAGGAACGCAAGGCGAGAGAAATCCGCGCAAGCGGTTTGCGTGGCCGACGGCTGGGGCCGGGGAAGTTTCGGAAAGCAGGCGGTCCCGTCTACCGTTCACCGCATGTGTCCCGCACCGACCGCTCCCGCCCGGCGCCGGCGGTTCGGCTGGCCGCAGCGGGTCTTCGCCCAGGTCCTGCTGATGCAGCTCGCCGTCGCCACCGGTGTCACGGCGCTGGTCACCGGGCTGTTCCTGGCCCCGCTGAGCGACCAGCTCGACGACCAGGCCATGCGCCGCGCCCTCGCGATCGCGCAGACCACGGCCTCCCCCGAGCTGGCCGGTGAACTGACCGCCTCCCGGCCGGACGCCGAGGGGGTCGTGCAGCGCGAGGCCGAACGCATCCGGGCCGCGACCGGCGCGGAGTACATCGTCGTCATGGACACCAGCGGGGTGCGCTGGTCGCACACCTCGGTGACGGAGATCGGGCGGATCGTCTCCACCGATCCCAGCGACGCACTCGCCGGACGCGAGGTGATGGAGATCGACGACGGCACCCTCGGCCGGTCCGCCCGCGGCAAGGTGCCGCTCCGGGACGACGAGGGGCGCATCATGGGTGCCGTCTCGGTCGGCATCGAGTACGACAGCGTCCGGGCGCGGCTCCTCGCGGCAATCCCGGGCCTCCTCGCCTACGCGGGCGGCGCGCTGGCGGTGGGGGCGCTCGCCGCCTATCTGATCTCCCGCAGACTCCAGCGGCAGACCCACGACCTGGCCTTCTCCGATATCTCCGCGCTGCTGGCGGAACGGGAGGCCATGCTGCACGGCATCCGCGAAGGGTTCGTCGCCCTCGACGGCACCGGACGGATCAGGCTGCTGAACGACGAGGCCCAGCGCCTGCTGTCCGTGGGCCCGGACGTCACCGGACAGACCCTGGACGAGGTACTCGGCGACGGGCGGACCACCGAGGTCCTGGCGGGCCGGGTGACCGGCAAGGACCTGCTGACCGTCCGCGGGAACCGGGTGCTCGTCGCCAACCGGATGCCCACGGACGACGGCGGGGCCGTCGTCACCCTCAGGGACCGGACCGAGCTGGAGCGGCTCGGCCGCGAGCTGGACTCCACCCGCGGGCTGATCGACGCCCTGCGCGCCCAGGACCACGAGCACGCCAACCGTATGCACACCCTGCTGGGACTCCTGGAACTGGAGATGCACGAGGACGCGATGGAGTACGTGACCGAGGTGGTGGGCGTGCACCGGGCGACCGCGGAGCAGGTCACCGAGCGGGTCCACGATCCGCTGCTCGCCGCGCTGCTGGTGGGCAAGGCGACGGTCGCGGCCGAGCGGGGCGTCTCGCTCCGCATGGCCCCGTCCGCCCTGCTCCCGGACCGGCTGGTGGACCCTCAGGGGCTGGTCACCGTGGTGGGGAACCTGGTCGACAACGCGCTCGACGCCGCCGCGGGTACCCCGGACGCCTCGGTCGAGGTCGACCTCCGGGCCGAGGGCCGCACCGCCCTGCTCCGTATCGCGGACAGCGGGCCCGGTGTGCCGGCCGACCGGCGGGAACTGATCTTCACGGAGGGCTGGTCCACGAAGGAGCCGCCCGTGCACGGCAGACGCGGCCTGGGCCTGGCGCTGGTCCGCCGCCTCGCCGAGCGCCAGGGCGGCAGCGCGCGGGTCCACGACTCCGCGACCGGCGGCGCCGAGTTCGTCGTCGTCCTCCCGGAGGCCCTCTCCGACACCCCGACGGACGCCCCGACCGGCACGCCGTCCGACGCCCCCACGGCAGGCGCACCAGCCGCCGGCACCGGGCCCGGGGAAGACACCCCCACCAGCGGGGCGCCCACCGCCGGGCCCACCCCGAGGGAGGCGGCCCAGCCGTGACCATCGGCGTACTCGTCGTGGACGACGACACCCGCGTCGCGGAGATCAACGCGGCCTACGTCGCCAAGGTGCCCGGTTTCCGTGTGGTCGCCCGGGCGCACTCGGCCGCCGAGGCTCTGGACCGCATCCACGCCGCACCCGTGGACCTGATCCTGCTCGACCACTACCTCCCCGACGCCAACGGCCTCACGGTCGTCGCGGAGCTGCGCCGCCTCGACCGGGAGACGGACGTGATCATGGTGACGGCGGCCCGGGACGTGGCCACCGTCCAGGCGGCGATGCGCCACGGCGCACTCCAGTACCTGGTCAAGCCGTTCACCTTCGCCGGACTGCGCGCCAAGCTGGAGGCGTACGCGGCCCTGCGACGCACCCTGGACGGCGGCGGCGAGGCCGAACAGGCCGAAGTGGACCGGATCTTCGGCGCCCTGGCGGCCGGCTCGGTGGCTCCGGAGCTGCCGAAGGGCCATTCGCCGACCACGGCCGGTGTGGTGCGCCAGGTGCTGCTCACGGCCGACGGGCCCCTGTCCACGCAGGAGATCGCCGACCGGGCCGGGGTCAGCCGCCAGACCGCCCAGCGGTACCTCAAGCTCCTGGAGAAGGCCGGCCGCGTCCGCCTGACCCTCCGTTACGGCGAGACCGGCCGCCCGGAACACCGCTACGCCTGGACCAGGCCGGCCTGACCCCTCCCCCGGCAAGGCCCCCTGGAGCAGGGGCGCACCAGGGCAGGCCCAAGCCGGCCGGGGCCACCTTGACGGGCGCGGCGAGCCACGCCGCCCCCGCCAGGCGCCCGCGTCAGACCGCGCCCGCGCCCGTCAGCGCACGGACCTCCGTCTCCGCGTGCCGGGCTTCGTCCGGCGGCTCGGAGGAGGTGACCGTGCCGATCCAGCCCGCGAGGAAGCCGAGCGGGATCGACACCAGCCCCGGGTTCTCCAGTGGGAAGAGCTGGAAGTCCAGCCCCGGGAAGAGCGACTGCTCGCTCCCCGACACGACCGGCGACAGCACGACCAGCGCCACCGCCGGCACCAGCCCGCCGTACACCGACCACACCGCCCCACGGGTGGTGAAGCCGCGCCAGAACAGCGAGTACAGCAGGACCGGGAGGTTCGCGGAGGCGGCGACCGCGAACGCCAGGCCCACCAGGAAGGCCACGTTCAGGTCCTGGGCGAGCAGGCCCAGGCCGATCGCCACCGCGCCGATACCGGCCGCGGCCAGCCGGGCGACCGCGACTTCGCTGTACTCCCGCCGCTCCCCGCCGCCCTCCTTCCGTGCGCCTCCCTGCGCCGGGCGGCGGCGCAGGGAGGCGTACAGGTCGTGGGCGACGGAGACCGACGAGGCCAGCGTGATACCGGCGACGACCGCGAGGATGGTCGCGAACGCGATGGCGGCGACCACCGCGAACAGGACCGTGCCCCCCGTGGAACCCGCCCCGCCTCCGAGGTCGAGTGCCAGCAGCGGTACGGCGGTGTTCCCCGCCGCGTTGGACTCGCGGACCCGGTCGGTGCCGACCACGGCGGCGGCGCCGAAGCCGAGCACGATCGTCATGAGATAGAAGCTGCCGATCAGGCCGATGGACCAGACGACCGAGCGCCGGGCAGCCCGGGCCGTCGGCACCGTGTAGAAGCGCGACAGGATGTGCGGCAGTCCCGCCGTGCCCAGCACCAGCGCCACGCCGAGGCTGATGAAGTCCAGCCGGGACGTCCAGTCCCCGCCGTAACGCAGGCCCGGTGCGAGGAAGTCCTCGCCGTGACCGCTGCGTTCGGCGGCGGTGGACAGCAACCCGCCGACGTCCCCGCCGAAGCGCAGCAGCACGAGCACGGTCATCGTCACCGCGCCGGCCATCAGCAGCACGGCCTTCACGATCTGGATCCAGGTGGTCGCTCGCATCCCTCCCATCGACACATAGATCACCATCAGGGCACCCACGCCGACGACGGTCCACGAGCGCGCCGCCTCGCTCGTACCGCCCAGCAGAAGCGCGACGAGGGACCCGGCCCCCACCATCTGCGCAACCAGGTAGAGAACGGACACGACCACCGAGGAAGTTCCCGACGCGATACGGACTTTTCGCTCGCGCATCCGCGAGGCCACCACATCGGCCAGGGTGAACCGGCCGCAGTTGCGGACCAGTTCGGCGACGAGGAAGAGCACCACGAGCCAGGCCACCAGGAAGCCGACCGAGTAGAGCATCCCGTCGTACCCGAAGAGCGCGATGAGGCCGGAGATCCCGAGGAAGGAGGCTGCCGACATGTAGTCGCCGGCGATGGCGAATCCGTTCTCCATCGGGGAGAACAGCCGTCCCCCGGCGTAGAACTCCTCGGCCGAGCCACGCCTGTTGCGGCTCACCCAGGTCGTGATGCCGAGCGTGACGGCGATGAAGGCGCTGAACAGGACGAGCGCGAGGGCTTGGTGGTCGCCGTTCAACGCTCCGCCCCGCGGGTCATCTCCTGTGTGTCCCATCGCAGATCGAGGGCGACCCGGTCCCGCCTGAGCCGTGCGTGGCGGGCATAGGCCCAGGTCAGCACGAAGGTGGTGAGGAACTGGGCCAGGCCGGCGACCATCGCGACGTTCAGCGGGCCCGTGACCGGGGTGGCCATCAGGACGGGCGCGGAGACGGCGGCCACCACATAGGCCAGGTACCAGAGGAGGAATCCGAGCGTGGCCGGCACGACGAACCGCCGGTAGCGGCTGCGTACTTCCTGGAAGGCGGGGCTGCGCTGCACCTGCAGATAGATCTCGGCAGCGCTGGGGCCGGACTCGTGCCCCTGCCCGGCGCCGGACCGCTGCCCCGGGACGGACGACCGGGCGGCGGGCCCCTCGTCCTCCACGGCGTCGGGGTCGTCCCAGCCGCCCGCGAGGGCGTCGTACCAGGGATCCTCGATCGGCGCCGCGGCGGCATCCCGCCCTTCCTGTTTCTCCACGCTCAACTCTCCTTGTCAGCGAACCGTTTCGGTCCGCAGGAACAAGGATGGACAGAGCGGGAAGATCCCGGACTCTTCTCCCACTCCTCTTCACCCCATCAGGTGATCCAGGGCGGGAACCACGCACGAGCCGCACACCACTGCGGCGGGGGCGGGCAGGGACCCGTCGAACGGTCCCCGCCCGCCCCCGCCGCAGTGGAGGTCACGCGTCGATGCGCGAACGGTCCAGGGTGGCCGCCGAGGTGGTGATGAACTCCTTGCGCGGCGCGACCTCGTTGCCCATCAGGAGGTCGAAGACCTGCTCGGAGGCCTCCAGGTCGCCGATGTTGATCCGGCGCAGCGTGCGGTGGCGCGGGTCCATGGTCGTCTCGGCCAGCTGGTCCGCGTCCATCTCGCCCAGGCCCTTGTAGCGCTGGATGGAGTCCTTGAAGCGGATTCCCTTGCGCTGGAACTCCAGCAGGGTCTGGCGGAGCTCGTTGTCCGAGTAGGTGTAGACGTACTTGTCCTGGCCCTTCTTGGGCTGGATCAGCTCGATCCGGTGCAGCGGCGGCACGGCGGCGAAGACCCGGCCCGCCTCGACCATCGGCCGCATGTAGCGCTGGAAGAGGGTGAGCAGCAGGGTGCGGATGTGAGAGCCGTCGACATCGGCGTCGGTCATCATGATGACCTTGCCGTACCGGGCGGCGTCAATGTCGAAGGTCCGGCCCGAACCGGCTCCTATGACCTGGATGATCGCCCCGCACTCGGCGTTCTTCAGCATGTCGGAGACGGACGACTTCTGGACGTTGAGGATCTTGCCGCGGATCGGCAGCAACGCCTGGAACTCGCTGTTGCGCGCCAGCTTGGCGGTGCCCAGGGCGGAGTCGCCCTCGACGATGAACAGCTCGCTGCGGTCCACGTCGTCGCTGCGGCAGTCCGCGAGCTTGGCCGGGAGGGAGGAGGACTCCAGGGCGGTCTTCCGCCGCTGCGCCTCCTTGTGCTGGCGGGCGGCGATCCGGGTGCGCGCCGCGGCGACGGCCTTCTCCAGGACGGCACGGGCCTGGGCCTTGGCGTCCCGCTTGGTCGAGGTCAGGAAGGCCTTGAGCTCCTTGGCGACCACATTGGCGACGATGCGGTTGGCCGCCGAGGTGCCGAGGACCTCCTTGGTCTGGCCCTCGAACTGGGGCTCCGCCAGCCGCACGGTCACGACGGCGGTGAGGCCCTCCAGGGCGTCGTCCTTGACGATGTCGTCCTCGGCGACGCGCAGCAGCTTGGCGGAGCGGAGGACCTCGTTCACCGTCCTGGTCACGGAGCGTTCGAATCCGGTGACATGGGTGCCGCCCTTGGGGGTGGCGATGATGTTCACGAAGGACTTGACCGTGCTGTCGTAGCCCGTGCCCCAGCGCAGCGCGATGTCGACCCCGAGTTCCCGGGTGACCTCGGTCGGCGTCATGTGGCCGCGGTCGTCGAGGACCGGCACGGTCTCCTTGAAGGTGCCCTGGCCGGTCAGGCGCAGCACGTCGCAGACGGCCTTGTCCTGGGCGAGGTACTCGCAGAACTCGCTGATGCCGCCGTCGAAGCGGAAGGTCTCGACGCTCTTGCCCTCGCCGTCCCCGCCGGCCGCTCCGCGCTCGTCACGGACCACGATGGTGAGGCCGGGGACGAGGAAGGCCGTCTGGCGCGCCCGCTGGTGGAGGGTGTCCAGGGAGAGCCTGGCGTCCTTGAGGAAGATCTGGCGGTCCGCCCAGTACCGCACCCGGGTGCCGGTGCGGTTCTTGGGGACGCGCTTGCCCTTGAGCAGCCCGCCCGACGGGTCGAAGGGGGCGTCCGGCCCGGACTCGGTGAAGATCCCGGGCACACCGCGGCGGAAGCTGATCATGTGGGTGGCCGAGCCGCGGTCCACCTCGACGTCGAGCCGGGCGGAGAGGGCGTTGACCACGGAGGCGCCGACGCCGTGCAGACCGCCGGAGGCGGCGTACGAGCCGCCGCCGAACTTGCCGCCGGCGTGCAGCTTGGTCATGACGACCTCGACGCCCGAGAGGCCGGTCTTGGGCTCGACGTCCACCGGGATGCCGCGCCCGTTGTCGCGGACCTCGACGGAGCCGTCCTCGTGGAGGATGACCTCGATGTGGTCGCAGTGCCCGCCGAGGGCCTCGTCGACCGAGTTGTCGATGATCTCCCAGAGGCAGTGCATCAGGCCACGGCTGTCGGTCGACCCGATGTACATACCCGGCCGCTTGCGGACCGCCTCAAGGCCTTCCAGGACGAGCAGATGCCGCGCGGTGTAGTTGGAGCCGTCACGGTCTGCTGTCAGCAGCGCAGTGGACGGCACGGACGTTTCGGCGGTCACGCGGTTCGCTCCTCGCTGAATTTCAGATGTGGCCAAGTGGGGTAAAGGCCCGGGCGTCGGTCGCCGCACAGAGCGTACCGAGGCCTGGTAGAGCCGATGTAACGCCACCCACATGATGCGCCATGCTAGTCCACGCTCGCATGCGTGTTCGATCCCTCGATGGGGTGACGTGCACATCACGTTCCCTTCGAGGCATGAACCATTTAGGCTCCGGGCACGTCCTCATCAACAACCGGCAACCCAGCCGGGAGGACCGAACGAGACATGCAACCGCGAAATCCGTAGAGCGAAGCAATACGGTTCCTTCGCCGCCAACCGGCAGCAGACAGCCACCTCGGGAAAACTTTTCGAGGAAAAGCCACGAGCGGGAACGTTTTCGGGCTGGTTGGATGTTGACCCTGGTACGACAGCTCGTCGAGCTAGAGAAGAGGCGACGTGACTACTGTTCTGACCCCCGCGAGCCCGCTGACGGCCGCTGACCGCTGCGACCGCTGCGGCGCCCAGGCCTACCTGCGCGTCGTGCTGATCAGCGGCGGCGAACTGCTCTTCTGCGCCCACCACGGGCGCAAGTTCGAGCCGGAACTCAAGAAGATCGCCGCTGAGATACAGGACGAGACGGACCGCCTCACGGTCGTTCCCACGACCGTGGGCGACGAGGACCGCTGACGCCTCACGGAAACCGACGAGCCAAGGGCCGGTCCAGGACCGGCCGACGGGCGGCTGCCCCTGGAATCAGGAGCAGCCGCCCGTTCTCGTACCGTCACCTTCCCTGAGCCCTGCCCTCCCGAGCCGGGAGCGGCCAGGGGTCACCGGCTCCCGGGCCGGTCTCCGGCCCCGTCCTGGCTCGCCGCGCGTTCACCGTCCGCCGCGCGCTCGCCGAGGCCGAGAGAGGCCGCGCCGCCCTCCGTGGGGCCCTGCCCCGCCGTCGACGGCTTTTCTCCGCCGCCGTGGACGGAGGCCGCGCCCGGCCCGTCGGGGGGCTCCTGTGAGGTCGTGGGCCAGGAGGTCAGGGGCAGGCTCCCGATCGTCCCGCTGTCGTCGGCGGCTCCGTCCAGGGCCGGGGCCACGGCGGAGACCCGGGTGTAGACGCCGGGGCCGTCCGCGCGTCCGCAGCCGCTGCCCCAGGAGACCAGCCCCACCAGGCGTCCCCCGGCCACCAGCGGTCCGCCGCTGTCCCCCTGGCAGGCGTCGTGGCCACCTCGCGGATCACCCGCGCAGAGCATCGTGGCAGGGTCGTACCGCCCGCCCCGGCCTCCGGGGTACGCCCGCGCGCAGGTGGCGTCCGGCAGCACGGAGACGGGCGCGGCACGGAGCGTCGCGGCGTAGTCACCGCGGCCCGTGGTGTCGCCCCAGCCGTAGACCGTGGCCTTGGTGCCGGGTTCCTCGGCGGGGTCGTTCTCCCGCGCGACGGGGATCACCCGGGAGGCGGGCAGTTCCTCGTCGAGGGTCAGCAGCGCCAGATCGGAGCCGCTCGTCTCCGGGTCGTACGCGGGAGAGACCCATGCGGAACGGACGCCGACCTCCTCTCCGCCGTCGCCCTTCAGCGCCGACCGTCCGGCGATGACGCGCAGGTCCGGTACGGCCGCGACGTCCTTGCCGAGGACGGCGGGGCTGAGGCAGTGGGCCGCGGTCATCACCTTCGCCGGAGCGACGACCACCCCGCCGCAGAACTGGCCGGCGCGCGTTGCTCCGAACCGGTCACGGCTGGACAGGGCCACGACCCACGGGCTGCCTTCGACGTTCACCTCGTGGCCGCCGATCACCACACTGTCGGCGGCGGCGGACGGAGGCAGCGCCAGCGATGACGCGATCGCGGTGGCGATCAGGGCCGACCTCGCGGCCGGGCCTCGGGCAGTAGGACGACGCATGCGTACTCCTGACTCTGCGTGAATCGTGTTCACCCAGAGTCGGGGGTGGCGGGCGGGCCCGCACCCGCGCTCCCCGCCGCTGCCTCAGTGGCCCCGGAACGAGCGAGTGCCCGGAACCCTGCCGGGTTCCGGGCACTCGTCCGGTGCGTCGGCCGTCTCCGCGCGGGGCGGAACAGCCGGTCCGGGACGGCTCAGTCCAGGTAGTCGCGCAGGACCTGGGAGCGCGACGGGTGGCGCAGCTTGGACATCGTCTTGGACTCGATCTGGCGGATGCGCTCGCGCGTCACGCCGTAGACCTTGCCGATCTCGTCCAGCGTCTTCGGCTGGCCGTCCGTGAGGCCGAAGCGCATGGAGACCACGCCCGCCTCACGCTCGGACAGGGTGTCCAGCACCGAGTGGAGCTGCTCCTGGAGGAGCGTGAAGCTGACCGCGTCGGCCGGGACGACCGCCTCGGAGTCCTCGATGAGGTCACCGAACTCGCTGTCGCCGTCCTCGCCGAGCGGCGTGTGCAGCGAGATGGGCTCGCGGCCGTACTTCTGGACCTCGATGACCTTCTCGGGGGTCATGTCGAGTTCCTTGGCCAGCTCCTCCGGGGTGGGCTCGCGGCCCAGGTCCTGGAGCATCTGCCGCTGCACACGGGCGAGCTTGTTGATGACCTCGACCATGTGCACCGGGATACGGATGGTGCGGGCCTGGTCGGCCATGGCGCGGGTGATGGCCTGCCGGATCCACCAGGTGGCGTACGTGGAGAACTTGTAGCCCTTGGTGTAGTCGAACTTCTCGACCGCGCGGATCAGACCGAGGTTGCCCTCCTGGATCAGGTCCAGGAAGAGCATGCCGCGGCCGGTGTAGCGCTTGGCCAGCGAGACCACCAGGCGGAGGTTGGCCTCCAGCAGGTGGTTCTTGGCCCGGCGGCCGTCCTCGGCGATGATCTCCAGCTCGCGCTTGAGCTTGGGGGCGAGCTTGTCGGCGCCGGCGAGCTTGTCCTCGGCGAAGAGGCCCGCCTCGATGCGCTTGGCGAGCTCGACCTCCTGCTCGGCGTTGAGCAGCGGGACCTTGCCGATCTGCTTCAGGTAGTCCTTGACCGGGTCGGCGGTGGCACCGGCGACGGCGACCTGCTGCGCGGGCGCGTCGTCCTCGTCGTCGTCGGAGAGGACGAAGCCCTTACTCTCGCCCTCGGTCTCCTCCTCGTCGCCCTTGGCGCCGGGCTGGGCCTCGTCGAGCAGCTCCTCGCCCTCGGCCGGCTCGTCCGCGTCCTTCTTGCCCGCGGTCTTCTTGGCGGCGGTCTTCTTGGCCACCGTCTTCTTGGCGGCGGCCTTCTTCGCCGTCGTCTTCTTGGCGGCGGCCTTCTTCGCGGGGGCGGCGGCCGCGGGCTCCTCGGCGGCTGCCTCCACGGTCTCGGCGGCAGGCGCCGCCGTGGCGGCGACGGTCTTCGCCGGGGTCGTCTTGGCGGCGACCGTCCTGGTGGCGGTGCGCTTGGCCGGGCTCTTCGCTGCGACGCTCTTGCGGGCGCGCTTCGGCGACTCCGCTGCACTGACCATCAGCGTCACACCCTCTTCCTCGAGGATCTGATTGAGGCTGCGCAGAACATTCTTCCACTGGGTTGGCGGAATCTGGTCAGCCTCGAAGGCCCGACGCACGTCATCGCCGGCGATCTGCCCATCAGCCTTTCCCCGCTCGATGAGCGCCATCACAGACTCGGACTCGGCGATCTCCGGCGGGAGCGTACGGGATGTGCTGGCCGACACGAACAACCTCTCGGAACGATGGAAACGGCTTCCGGCCCCGTCCGTGACCGGACCGGAGCCGACGACCACCGGGCGGCGGATGCACCGGTGGCGTGGGCTGGACCGTGGAGCTCAGCACAGCGCCGGATGCGGCGGCTGTATTCCCTCCTCGGCTGTCACCTCTTAGGTCATCGCACTGCTTCGAGGAGCGTTACGCCCAATCCGCGTGGCCCGAGTCACACGATAAAAGCCATGAAACATGAAGAATGGCTCATACGTCGCAGAGTGTGTCGCCGGATCCGATCCGAATCCGGCGACACACCCTGCGTACACCAGACGACACGTCGCGCGATCCACGGGCCGGTCCCCGGGTGGTCCACAGACGGTCCCCGGCCGCTCCTCGGCCGGTCCACAGGTGTTCTGCGGACGGTCTGCCGCCGGCCTGCGGAAGGCCCCGGGCGGCCTGTGGACGGCCTGCGGAGGCCCCCGGCCGGTCAGTGCTCGCGGGGCGCGGGGACCACCCGGTCCACGTCCGGGTGAACGGTGAGCAGCTGGCGCATCGCGGCCTCGGCGCCGTGCTGGTCGCCGCCCGCGATCGCGTCGGCGATACGGGCGTGGTGCGCCACGGACGCCTCGGTCGGGCGGTCACAGCCGGTGACGGGGCCTCCGGACACCTGGAGCGCGGCCGAGACGATGCCGGAGAGGTGCTCCAGCATCCGGTTGCCCGCGAGCTGGATCAGCAGCGAGTGGAATTCGGCGTCGGCCCGCGAATAGGTGAGGGCGTCGCCTTGGGCGAGGGCGTGGCCCATGATCTCGACCATGTCGCCGATCCGCTGCTGCACGTCCTCACGGGCGTGGCCGGCGGCGAGGCGGGCGGCGAGGGGCTCGATGGTCCACCGCAGTTCGTTCAGCTCGCGGCGCTGGTCCTCGCGCTGCGGGCCGAAGGCGCGCCATTCGATGATGTCGGGGTCGAGGAGATTCCAGTCACTGACCGGCCGGACCCGGGTCCCGACATTGGGGCGGGCGCTGACCAGCCCCTTGGCCTCCAGCACGCGCAGCGACTCCCGCACGACGGTGCGCGAGACCTCGAAACGCTGGCCGATCTCCTCGGGGACGAGCGGCCGGTCGGCGCCGAGGTCGCCGGAGACGATCATCTGGCCAAGCTGCTGGACGAGTTGGCCGTGCAGTCCGCGGCCGCGGCTGCCCGCGGTGCGGCGGGCCGCGCGGCCCAACTCCGCGTCCCCGCCCTGCCAGGCGGAGGGGGCGACCCGGTCGCCCGGTGATTCGGCGTAGGGGTATCGGTCGAGTTCGCCCGGTCCGGCGAGGCCGCTCTCGGCGGTGCGGGCGGCGGTCATCATGGTGTGCGCAAGGGTACTCACGCATCCTTTGTCGGCCTCGTTTCCGGGCCCCTTGAGGTCTTTGGTGAAAAGCACACGAAAGGGTGATCGGTACCCGCTACCCAATTGACGCCTTATCGTAAGGAATCGGGCAGTTTTTACCGAGGGTGACGAGGGAGAGCAGGATCGGTCCTCCACGATCCGGCTCGATCTTGCTCGGTCTGGCTCGGTCCGGCTCGGTCACCACAGAGCGCGGCGGCGCATCATCGTGATCAGGCAGGCGCAGACGAGGACGGACAGCGACAACGCCAGGGCCGCGCCCACGGGTTGGGCGAGCAGATGGAGGGCCACCTCGGGCCAGCGGCCTGCCTCTCCTGGCAGTTCGAGGCCGGTGAGCGAACGGAGGCGGTCCGGCAGGCCGGTGACCGAGCGAACCGCCGGGCCCAGCAGGGCGTATTCGACGAGCGGCGCGACCAGCACCGGCACGGAGAGGACGGCCGCCACCCCGGCCGCCGTGACCCTGAACACGGCCGCGGCCAGCAAGCCCGCCCAGGCGCAGCCGACGCACAGCGCGGTCCAACTGACGCTCATCAGAATCCAGTTGTCCGGGACGAGTTCCGATCCGGTGCCGTGGAGCAGGCGCAGCGCCTGCGCGTCGACGGCCACCGACAGCACCGCCAGGACCAGGGAGGCGGCGCACGTCACCGCGAGCTTGGCGATCAGCAGCCGGGCGCGCCAGGGGGACGCGCCCCGCACGGCGGCCAGCGCCGGGCGACGGAACTCCTCACCGGCCGAGAGCGCGCCGAGCAGCCCGGCGCCGAACGCGGCCGGCGGCAGCGGCAGAAAGCCCGGCCAGGCGATGAGGACGCCGGTCTGCGAAGGGGCCGTCGTGCGGGCGAGGAGCAGGCAGAGCGCCACCGAGGAGACCAGGGCGGCGGCCGCGACCAGTACGGCGGTCCGGACGCCGAACATTCTGCGCAGTTCGTAGCGCAGCGGCCACCGCGGGCTGCGGGGGCGGCGGTCCAGCGCGGGAAGCGGATCGCGCGCCGCGGCGGTCCGTTCCTGGCGTCCCGGTGGGCGGGAGGCCGCGCTGCCGGCAACGGGCGGGCGCGAGATCGCGGTGCCAGGAACGGGCGCGGTGCCAGGAACGGGCGGGCGCGCGGCCAGGGGCACGAGGGCGGGGGCGTCCGCCGCGGCAGGGGTGCCGGGCACGCGCCCGGCACCGGCTGCATCCGCACCGGATTCGCGGAGCCCCGCGGACTCACCCGGTTCCCCCGGCAGGAGCGGTGCGTCGCCGACCTCGTCGGCGAGCCGGTGCACCAGGACGCCGTGGCGGAACGCGGCTTCACCGATCTCCGCGCAGTTGCTGCCGTAGACCGAGAGCAGGCTGCCGCCCTCCGTCACGACCTCCACCGAGCGGCGGGCGGCCCGCGCCTCGCGGCGCACCGCGTCCGAGAGCCGGGCCGCGTGCGGGGTGCGGACGACCACGCGCGGACGCAGACGGGTGCGGGCGAAGTCGGCGGCGGACTGGTCCGCGACGAGGCGGCCGCCGTCGACGGTGACGACGTGATCGGCGAAGCGGGCGGCCTCCTTGGCGTCCCTCGTGGTGCACAGGACCGTGCCGCCGGCCTCCGCGTGCGCACGCAGACGACCGAGGACCCACCCGGCGTCGGCCACGGGGAGACCGTGGCACGGCTCGTCGAGAAGGAGCGTCTGCGGCTCCCCCAACAGGGCTGCGGCCAGGCCGAGTCGGCGGTCCATGGACCGGGACAGCACACCCAACTGCTCGTCGCGCAGGCTGCCCAGACCGAACGCGTCGATCAGCTCGTCGGCCCGGGAGGCCGGCACGCCCACCGCCGCGGCGAGCATCCGCAGATGGCCGCGCACGGTACGGGCCGGGTGGCCCTGCACATCGCCCAGCAGCAGACCGATCTCACGCGCGGGTTCGGCGAGGCGGTGCAGGGGCGTCCCCTGGAAGTACGCGAGCCCCCTGCCCCGGTCGAGCCCCGCCACGAGCCGCACCAGGGTGGTCTTCCCCGCCCCCGGCCCTCCGAGGACGGCGGTCACCTGGCCGGGCAGGGCCTCGAACGAGACGTCGTCGACGGCGGATCGGCCGTCCTTGCGGGCGGCACTGGTGAGTCCGACGGCCTGAAGCATCGCTTCTCTCGCCTCTTTCGCGGAAGGTGAGACCGCTCAGCGGCAGCACGGGTACCGAAGCAAGATAACGCGACATTTCAGGCAATCTATGCACCGAATCCCGCCCGGTTGGCACCGATCCGAGCCGGATGTCCCGGACGGCGGCGCGGTGCGGACCTCAGTCCTCCGGACGCTCAGACCTCCGGGCGCAGCATCGGCGGATTGAGCAGCGTCGCACCGCCGGCACGGAACAACTGGGCGGGGCGACCGCCCTGGCGCGTGGTGGTGCCGCCCGCCGGAACGAGGAATCCCGGCGTGCCGGTCACCTTGCGGTGGAAGTTGCGCGGGTCGAGCGCCACCCCCCACACGGCTTCGTAGACCCGGCGGAGTTCCCCGACGGTGAACTCCGGCGGGCAGAAGGCCGTCGCCAGCGAGGAGTACTCGATCTTCGACCGGGCACGCTCGACACCGTCCGACAGGATCAGCGCGTGGTCGAAGGCGAGCGGCGCCGGGGGGTCGTCGTCCTGCCTGGCGGCCTCTACTTCCGGTCCCAGCAGTTCGTCGACGGGCGCCCAGCGCGCGAGGTTGGCGTCGCCGCCGGCCCGGGGGGCCGGCAGGTCGGGCGCCAGCACCAGGTGGGCGACGCTGACGACCCGCATCCGCGGGTCCCGGTCCGGAGCCCCGTAGGTGGCGAGCTGCTCCAGGTGGGCACCGTTCCCGGGGGCGGGCGACGCGGGGTCGTGCGCGCTGAGCCCGGTCTCCTCGGCGAGTTCGCGTGCCGCGGCGGCGCCGAGGTCCTCGTCGTCCCGCACAAAACCGCCGGGCAGTGCCCAGCGGCCCTGGAACGGCGGCTCCCCGCGGCGCACGACGAGCGCGCAGAGCGCGTGACGGCGCACGGTGAGCACGACCAGGTCGACGGTGACGGCGAAGGGAGGGAAGGCCGACGGGTCGTAGGGAGACATGTGGCGATCATAGTCGTCTGCCTGACGATAAAGACAGCCTTCCTCACGGGCGGCGACGGTTTCCGGCTGGCTCCGGTGTGCGGGATTCCGGCCCGGTCCGCGTGGGGGCGGCGCACGGGGCGCGGTGCCTCGTCCTGGACGCGTCATCGACCGCTGCTCCTCTCTCCGCCGGGCGCCGTGGCGCGGCGCGAGGCGGACGCGCTCTCCCGCCCCGTGCCCCGGGCGGTGCGGACCGGCTGGCGGGGACGACGGCGGGCACGGCGCACACCCCGCTTCGGCAGTACCGGGGCGTCGGCCGCCTCCTCCGGTGCCGGGCCCGCCTCCGGATCCGGTCGGGTCGCCTCGTCGGGCGGACCGGCATGCGTCCGCCCCGCACCGCCGGGCCCAGGATTTCCATCACCCGATCGAGGGACAGCGGGCTCGGAATCGGCCGGCTCGGCCGGCTCGGCAGCCACCGAATCCCCCGGCCCCGGCGGCGCGGCGGGCCAGTCCTGGTCCTGGCGCAGACAGTGCCGGAGCGTCTCCGGATCCAGCCCCTCGTTGCACGCCTGATGGAGGAGTTGCGCGAAGACGTAGTCGGGATCGGCCCGCAGGGCGAGGCCGAGGGCCACACGCGCCGAGGGCTCGTCCCCCATCGACCAGGAGACCCATCCCGCCAGGGTGAGCGGCGCCGCCGCGTATCCCTGGTGCACGGCCACACAGCGCCGGGCCAGGGAACGCCACAGGCGCAGCGCGGGCCCCGCGTCACGCCCCTCCATCCACTGGGCCGCCCGGTCCCGGGTCCGGCGGTCCTGGAGGCCGATGATCAGCTCGGCGGCCTCCCGGTCCGTGAGGAGCCGGTCGTCCTCGGCGTCCGTCCCGGGCCCCGTGCCGCCGCCGGGTTCGGCCGCGAACCGCTCCAGCGCGTCGCGGGCCAGTGCCAGGGTCTCGGCGGCCAGTTGCCTGCGTCCCCCTTCCTCGACTGCCCGGGCGACGAGCGCCGCGCCCACGGCGTCCAGCTCGATGGCCTGTGCCATGGCCCGGGGTGTGTGCGCCGGGACCAGCCGGGCCTCCATCTCCTTCTGCGTGCCGCGGACCTGAAGCCCCGCGTACGCCGCGGCCGCCGCCATCACGGAGGTGCCGCCCAGCGGAAGCGGCGTCCCGTCGGCCGGGCAGCAGCGGGCGTCGGGGCAGCAGTACGACCAGAAGCGGCCGCCAGAGATGCACAGCGCCTCGTAGACCGGCACGTCCAGGGCGCCGCAGGCGACGCGCAGATACTGGGCCAGCGGTCGGAGCCGCTCCACGACCTGGTCTCCGCCCTCCCCCACCGCCGGGTCCCGGCAGAGGAAGACGACCATGCCGTCGGGGTGCGCGCCCCGGCGCTCGCTGCCGCGGATCAGACAGTCGGCGACCTGGTCCGCCACGGGCTCCCACTCGTCGGGCGACCGGGGGATGCCGATCCGGAGCCGCCCGCCGAACCTGCCCTCACCGCCGTGGAGAGTCACGAGCACGATCGAGTCGTTCGGGTGGAAACCCATCATGTAGGGCAGCGCGTCGGCCAGTTCGGCCGGGCTGCGCAGGGTGATCTGCCGGTCTCCCGTGAGCCGGGGACCTGATGAATAGTGCTTGTTCATGGCATGACCGTCTCGCGGCTTTCCTCCGCCCGCGACCCCCTGTGGACAAGTTGTCCACAGGCCGGCGGCCTCGTTCGCGCTCTGTCGGTCCCATCGGGTTGCATGGGGGCATGACCAACGCAGACCGCGCGGAGCTCCGAGCCGCCGCCGATTCCGTCCTCGCCCGACTCGTGGCCGATCCCACGGGCACCGCCCGGCTCCGGGAGGACCAGTGGCGCGCGATCGAGGCGCTCGTGGCCGACAGACGCCGGGCTCTGGTCGTCCAGCGCACGGGCTGGGGCAAGTCGGCCGTGTACTTCGTCGCGACCTCGCTGCTCCGGGCGCAGGGCAGCGGCCCGACGGTCATCGTCTCGCCCCTCCTCGCGCTGATGCGCAACCAGGTCGAGGCGGCGGCACGGGCCGGGATCCGCGCCCGGACCATCAACTCCGCCAACACGGAGGAGTGGGAGACGGTCCAGGCCGAGGTCGCGGCCGGCGAGGTCGATGTGCTGCTCGTCTCCCCCGAGCGCCTGAACAACCCCGACTTCCGCGATCAGGTCCTACCCAGCCTGGCGGCCGCCACCGGGCTGCTGGTCGTCGACGAGGCCCACTGCATCTCCGACTGGGGCCACGACTTCCGACCGGACTACCGCAGGCTGCGCACCATGCTGGCGGACCTGCCCGCCGGGGTCCCGGTGCTCGCCACGACGGCCACGGCGAACGCCCGTGTGACGGCCGATGTCGCGGAGCAGCTCGGCACGGGAGCGGGCACCGACGCTCTTGTGCTGCGCGGGCCCCTGGACCGGGAGAGTCTCAGCCTGGGCGTGCTGCAACTCCCGGACGCGGCGCACCGGCTCGCCTGGCTGGCCGACCACCTCGGCGAGCTGCCCGGGTCCGGGATCATCTACACCCTCACGGTCGCCGCGGCCGAGGAGGTGACCGCCTATCTGCGCCAGTGCGGTCACACCGTGGCCTCCTACACGGGCCGCACGGAGAACGCGGACCGCCAGCAGGCGGAGGACGATCTCATCGCCAACCGCGTGAAGGCACTGGTGGCCACGTCGGCGCTCGGCATGGGCTTCGACAAACCCGACCTGGGATTCGTGGTCCACCTGGGCTCTCCCTCCTCCCCCATCGCCTACTACCAGCAGGTGGGCCGTGCGGGCCGTGGTGTGGAGCACGCGGAGGTGCTGCTGCTGCCGGGCAGGGAGGACGAGGCGATCTGGAAGTACTTCGCCTCGGTCGCCTTCCCGCCCGAGGAACTGGTCCGGCGCACCCTGGACGTGCTGGCGCAGGCGGACCGGCCGCTGTCCCTCCCGGCGCTGGAACCCCTCGTGGAACTGCGCCGCACCCGCCTGGAGACGATGCTCAAGGTCCTCGACGTGGACGGTGCGGTGCGCCGCGTCAAGGGCGGCTGGACGACGACCGGGCAGCCGTGGGTGTACGACTCCGAGCGGTACGCGTGGGTGGCCCGGCAGCGCGAGGCCGAGCAGCAGGCCATGCGGGACTACGCGCGCACGACGGCCTGCCGGATGGAGTTCCTGCGCCTGCGGCTGGACGACGAGGAGGCCGCGCCCTGCGGCCGCTGCGACAACTGCGCCGGGGCCCGGTTCAGCGACAAGGTGTCCGCCGCGGCACTGGACGCGGCGCGAGGTGAACTGGGCCGCCCGGGAGTGGACCTGGAGCCGCGGAAGATGTGGCCGACGGGTCTGGCGGCGGTGGGCATCAATCTCAAGGGCCGCATCCCGGAGGGCGAGCAGTCCTTCCCAGGGCGGGCGCTCGGTCGCCTGTCGGACATCGGCTGGGGCAACCGGCTCCGTCCGATGGTCGCCCCCCAGGCGCCGGACGGCCCGGTGCCGGACGACATGCTCGGCGCCGTGGTCACGGTCCTGTCCGACTGGGCCAGAGGGCCCGGCGGTTGGGCCTCGGGCGCGGCCGACGCCCCGCCCCGGCCCGCCGGTGTCGTCACCGTCGCGTCCAGGTCGCGGCCGGCGCTGGTCGGCTCGCTCGGGGAGCGGATCGCGGAGGTGGGCCGTATGCCACTGCTCGGATCGCTCGACTACGTTCCGGAGTCGGCGGACGCGCATGTCTCCCGGACGAACAGCGCCCAGCGGGTCCGGGCCCTGCACGAGGCGTTCACGGTGCCGCCCGGGTTGCAGGAGGCGCTCGCGCGGGCCGAGGGGCCGGTGCTGCTGGTCGACGACTACGCGGACACCGGCTGGACGCTCGCGGTCGCCTCACGTCTGCTGGTCAGAGCGGGTGCGAAGGGGGTGTTTCCGCTGGTCCTCGCCATCCAGTCGTGATCGCCGGGCACGGGCCGGGGTGAACCGGGAGCGGGGCGGCCCGCTCCCGGGTGGTGGGGCGGTCACGGGGGCTCGCGCGGGCCTCCCGAGCGCCCTCCGGTCGCTCCGCGTGAGTGAACTGGCGTCCAGCGGGCAGGGATATGAGCCACATACCCGCTGATTCCCGTCGGTCGCGCCGAATTGCTCGTTGCCGCACGGTCACGCGACAGGAAGAATTGAACTGCTCCCCGCTCGGGCCCGATTCGGCCTTGATGGGCCCTGCCGTGGTGCGCCCTCACCCGACCCTGCCCGCTCTGTGGGCGCGTATGCGAAGGGAGGACCGTGACCTTCGGATTCGCTTCGTCCGCAGCCTCTACGATCACCGCGTCGGCCAACGCCGCCAGCCGCCTCGCCCGGATGCTCGAACCCGCCGAGTGGGCGGCAGCCGGGATCCCGCTGCTGCGCAACCCGCGCGAGGTGGTCAGTGGGCTGCACGCACGCCATCGCCCCGTGCCGGCGACGGCCGTCGTCGCCGTGCTCGACCACGAGGAACGGCTGGCCGCCAGCGCGTCGTTCTCCCGCCGCTCCGACCCGGTGGACGGCTGGGAGTTCCGCAACGCGCTGCTGGACCATCTGCGCCGCGTGATCCCGCACGACCTCCGTCGCCGCACCCCGGCGCGGACGGCGGTACTGCTGTACTGCCGGGACGGCGACGAACGCTGGACGGAGGAGGACGGCGCCTGGATGTGGGGGCTGCGTGACGCGTGCACCCTGCACGGGCTGCGCTGCGGCGCGTACATCACGCTGACGCGCGGCGGCTGGCAGGTCCTCGGCGAGGGGCGCGGCGGGCGGCAGCCCAACTCCACGTCCACGCCGGGGCGTCTGGCCGACTCGGTGCTCGACCACGACCCGGTCCCGCTCCGCACCGCGGGCGGTGCGCCGGACGTCCTCCGGCGCACCGCGGCCCGCTGACCGGGGCGCGGCCGCTCGGGCCCGGGCGGCCCACCGCGGCCCGCTGACCCGGCCCGTGAGGACCGGGCCCGGGTTGCCCCCGGGCGTGAGTGCCCGGGGCGGTCAGCCGGCCGTCGAGCCCAGGATCGCGTTGATCTTCTGCGGTTCGCCGCAGACGATCAGCAGCGCCGACGCCTTGGCCATGGCGGCGGGCAGCGCCCTCGCCGCGGCCTCGTCGGAGCCGCCGTTGACCGCGACGACCACCACGGGCCGGGTGGCCGTGCGGTCCACGGCGGAGGCGGCGGCGTGGAACACGTCGTCCCCCGCGTCGTGCTGCGCCCAGTAGGACGACTCGCCGAAGGAGAGCTCGTGCTCCGCCCACGGGTGCCGGTCACCGGTGGTCAGGACCAGGACGTCGCCCGGCGCGCGATCGGTGTCGAGCAGCAGGTCGACGGCCTCGTCCGCGGCGTCGAGCGCGCCGCTCACCGGGGCGGGGATCAACTGGATCTGCGGCCCGGGGCGGTCGCCCTGCGCGGAGGACGCGGCGGGCGCGGGCTGCGGGGACTTCCGGGCAGCGGCCGGGCGCTGTCCGGACGGAGCGGGCCGGGCCGGACCGGGCCCCGGGTGTCCGGGACGCGGCGAGGCCGCGGAACGCGGACCGGGTACGGGGCGAGGGGTCGGCGCGGTGCGGCCTGCGGCCGGAGTGACGCGGGGACCCTGGGCACTCTCGTGAATCTGAGGCTCCTCGGGGATGAGAGGCATGGGTGGATGTCTATCAAATGTCGGTGCGCATGGCATCGGCGGGTAGGCACAAAAGTGCGAACCGCCGCGGGCCGGGCCCGGTTCAGAAGTCGAAGCCGAGCTGGCCTCCGCCTTCCAGTGCAGCCGTTTCCGGCGTCTGCCGGACCTTCTTCAGATGCCGCCACCGGGGCAGTGCATCGAGGTAGGCCCAGCTCAGCCGGTGGTGCGGGGTGGGGCCGAGTTCCGCGAGTGCCGCCTTGTGGACGGGCGACGGGTAGCCGGCGTTCTCCCCGAAGGCGAAGTCTCCGTAGTCCTGGTGCAGTTCGGCCATCATGGCGTCCCTGCGAACCTTGGCGATCACCGAGGCGGCGGCCACGGCCACACACGACCGGTCGCCCTTGATGACCGTGCGGACCTGCCACGGCACGCCGAGATAGTCGTGCTTGCCGTCGAGGATGACGGCGTCGGGACGTACCGGCAACCCGTCCAACGCCCGCACGGCGGCGAGCCGGAGAGCCGCGGTCATGCCCAGCTCGTCTATCTCCTCGGGCGACGCGTGCCCGAGTGCGTGAGCCGTGACCCAGGACTCCAGCAGGCCCGCGAGCTCGGTACGGCGCTTCGGGGCGATCAGCTTGGAGTCGGTGAGTCCGGCGGGCGGCCGGCGCAGTCCGGTGATCGCCGCGCAGACGGTCACCGGCCCCGCCCAGGCCCCCCGGCCCACTTCGTCGACACCAGCGACGATCCTGGCTCCGGTGGTCGCCCGGATCGATCGCTCGACTGTGTGGGTGGGTGCTTCGTACGGCATGGCGCCAGCAAGCGTACGCCGCCGCCCGCGCCGCGCGACACCCGGATCAGGTCACGACTTGGCGGGCTCACGCCAGGGGCACGTCCGGCAGCCACTCCGGCAGGGGTTCGGTGCGCTCCAGCCAGCCCTCGGGCGGCTGTCCGGCCCGCCCCGCGGCGACCACCCCGCAGGCGATCGCACAGGTGGTGTCCATGTCCCCGCCGACCTGGGCGGTGGTCCAGAAGGCCCGCTCGAAGTCGTCCAGCGACCGCGCGGCCGACCAGAGGGCGAACGGCACCGTGTCGTGCGCGCTGGTGCGGCGCCCGCTGCCCAGGACGGCGGCCACGGTCCCGGCGTCGCCGTAGTCGAGCATGTCCCGGGCCCGGCGCAGCCCGGCGCCGACGGCGCTGCGGGGCACCAGGGCGACCACGCCGTCCAGCAGGTCCCCGGGCGACGGCGGGCCGGCGGGATCGGCGGCGAGGGCCGCCGCGGCGGCCACGGCCATCGCGCCGACGACCGCCTCCCGGTGCTGGTGGGTGGGGTACGAGGAGATCTCGGCCTGGTGGGTGGCCTGCTCCGGGTCGTCCGCGTACCAGGCGCCCAGCGGGGCGATCCGCATCGCGGAGCCGTTGCCCCAGGAGCCCTGGCCCTTGAAGAGGGCGGAGGACAGCTCGCGCCAGTCGCCGCCCTCCCGGACCAGGCGCAGCAGGCGGTTCACGGCGGGGCCGTACCCGCGGTCGAAATCGTGGTGCTCGGCGAAGGAGCGGGCCAGGGCGTCCTGGTCCACCCGGTCGTGCCGGGCCAGGACGGCCAGCACCGAGCAGGCCATCTCGGTGTCGTCGGTCCACTGCCAGTCGGGCGGCGGCAGCTCGCGCCGCTTCAGCAGGGGGTAGTGGGAAGGTACGAAGAACTGGGAGCCCAGGGCGTCTCCCACGGACAGTCCGCGCAGGCTGTCCAGGGCGCGTGCGAAGCGCCTCTCGCGAGAGGATTCTGCGGTCATCTTCCCGCCACTCTATCCGGTGACGCCGTACGGCTCCGGGGTCCGCCACCGGTCGAACGGCCGGTCAAGGCGGTAGCGTCCGTCCTCGCACAGCTCCAGGACCCGGATCTCGCCGTTGCCCGGATTGGACAGCGACTCGAACTCCGCCACCGGCCAGTGGAACCAGCGCATGCAGAACAGCCGCATGGTCAGCCCGTGCGTGACCAGCAGGACGTTCTCCGGGTGGTCCGGGTCCGCGAAGCTGCGGTGCAGGCTCTCCAGGAAGGCGCCGACGCGGTCGTAGACGTCCGCCCCGGACTCGCCCTGGGCGAAGCGGTAGAAGAAGTGCCCGTAGGCGTCGCGGTTGGCCTTCTGGACGCGTACGTCGTCACGGTCCTGCCAGTTGCCCCAGTCCTGCTCGCGCAGCCTCGGCTCCTCCCGTACGCGCACCAGGCCGGGGTCGAGCCGGAAGGCGCGGAAGGTGTCGTGGGTGCGGCGGTAGGGGGAGATGTAGACGCTGACGTGCTCCCGGCCGAAAAGCGCGCGGAGGCGTTCGCCGGTCTCCTCGGCCTGGCCGCGCCCGCGGTCGGTCAGCCGGAGGGCGTGGTCGGGTTCCCGCTCGTAGACGGTGTCGTCGACGTTGCCGGTCGACTCCCCGTGCCGGACGAGGACGATGCGTCGCGGTCGTGCCATGACACGACCCTACGGCCGTCCGCGCACTCGGACCGCCTCGGCCGCCCCTGCCGTCCAGGACCGGTTCCGGGCCGGTTCAGACCGTCCAGGACGGCTCCAGCTCCACCACGTCCCCCGCCAGGGCCTCTATGTCGGCCTCGGTCTGGGCGCGCAGCAGCAGGCGTTCTATCCGCTCCTGCCGGTACTTGCCGTGCTCGGCGGCGGACTGCCACATCGACAGCACCAGGAACTCGTTGCCGGGGGCCTCGCCGAAGAGTCCGCGGACCATGCCCGGGGAGCCCGCCATGGCCGGGTTCCAGACCTTCTCCTGCATCAGCGAGAAGTGCTCGACCCGCTCGGCCCTCACCCGGCAGTGCGCCACGCGCAGCACATCGGCGTCGGTGAACCGCGGCTCGAAGCCGGTCCGCACGTCGAAGCGGTGCTCGAACAGCGTGACCTGGGCGTCCTTGTAGGTGCCGGCCTGGCCCGCGGCGAGCCGGTCGTGCGAGCGCGCCATGAACGAGTCGTAGAAGGGACGGCTCTCCCAGAACGCGACGACATGCGCGACGTTCGGGCGCAGCCGGCTCCACCCGCCGCCCTGCCCCCGGAAGCCCGGCTCCCCCGGCAACCCCGCCCACTTCCGCTGCCCCCGCTCGAACCCTCGACGGTCCACCACGGTGCAGCGAATCCACTTGACCAGCACCGCGCCATCGTACGGCGCGGAACGTGGCCCCGGTCACGCTCCGCGCGGTTGCGTCCGCGCGTGATCCGGTGCGCCGGTGCGTGCACCGGATCCGGTCACGCCGGGCCGTGATCCGGTCACGCGCCCCGCCCGCGCACCTCCCGCCGGCCGTCCCGTCCGCGATCACCCCGCCACGCGCCGCGCGGAGCCGATACGGTCAACCCTGAAAGGAATTCGCGCAGTTACGGAGGGGGAGACCGGGTGAGCAGCCTCAGCAAGGGCGTGCGCAAGGCCGAGGTGGCACTGAAGTGGGACCCGAGCCCGCTGGGCGAGGCGGCCCACGACCTCGACCTGGTGGCGGCGGCCTACGAGCAGGGCGCGAGCGACCCCGCCTATGTGGTCCATTTCGACAGCAGGTCGCCGGACGGGACGATCATCCTGGCGCGCCAGAGCGGGACCGGGCAGGGCTTCGGCGCGGACGAGGTGCTGACGGTCGAGTGCGACCGGCTGGCCGACCGCTACGACCGGGTGATCGTGGGCGTGGTCGCCCAGCAGCGGCACGGGCGCCTGGTCTTCGGCGACGTCGCCAACACCGGGGTGAAGGTGACCGAGGGGTACACCGAGCTGGCCTCGTACGACCTGGGCGAGGTGGCGGAGAGCACGGCCGCGGTCCTCTGCTCCTTCGGCAGGGACGAGACGGGCGCCTGGGTCTTCCACGGCGGCCTGCGCGGCTTCGACACCGACCTGGAGGCGTTCACCGGCCTGATGGGCCGCTGACCGGCGCGCACGGGCACCGTCGCACCGGAAACACGGAGGGTCGCACCGCATACGCGGAGGCGGGGAGGTCCCTGGGACCTCCCCGCCTCTCGCCGTCCGTCACCCGGCCTCACTCACGGCCGGGCGCCGCCCGGGGTGCGTCAGCTGCAGCCGCTGGTCGAGCCGCAGCCCTCGCAGATGTAGCAGGAGCCGGCGCGCTGCATCTTGGTGCCGCAGGAGAAGCAGAGCGGGGCGTCGGCGCTGATGCCGAGCTGCATCTCGACCAGTTCGGCCGAGGTGTGGGCCTGCTTCGGGGCCGGGACCGCGGCGGACGGGGTGGCGACCGCCTGGATCTCCTGCTGCTGGACGGGCGCGGACTGGGCCAGGCTCTCGACGTCCACCTCGTCGTCGGCCGGCTCGTAGGACCCGGTCTCCAGGTGGCGGCGGCGCTCCTCGGCGGAGTGGATACCGAGCGCGGAGCGCGTCTCGAAGGGCAGGAAGTCGAGCGCCAGGCGGCGGAAGATGTAGTCGACGATCGACTGGGCCATCCGCACGTCCGGGTCGTCCGTCATACCGGCCGGCTCGAAGCGCATGTTGGTGAACTTCGAGACGTAGGTCTCCAGCGGAACCCCGTACTGGAGGCCGACGGAGACGGCGATCGAGAAGGCGTCCATCATGCCCGCGAGGGTCGAGCCCTGCTTGGACATCTTGAGGAAGACCTCGCCCAGGCCGTCGTCCGGGTAGGAGTTGGCCGTCATGTAGCCCTCGGCGCCGCCGACGGTGAAGGAGGTCGTGATGCCCGGGCGGCCCTTGGGGAGGCGCTTGCGGACCGGACGGTACTCGACGACCTTCTCGACCGCGGCGCGGATCGTGTCCTCGGCCTTCTCGGTGATCTCGGCCTTCTCCTTCTCCTTGGTCTTGGCGGAGAGGGGCTGGCCGACCTTGCAGTTGTCGCGGTAGATCGCGAGCGCCTTGACGCCCATCTTCCACGCCTCGAAGTAGATCTCCTCGACCTCTTCGACGGTGGCCGACTCGGGCATGTTGACCGTCTTGGAGAGCGCCCCCGAGATCCACGGCTGGATGGCGGCCATCATGCGGACGTGGCCCATCGCGGAGATGGAGCGCTCACCCATGGCGCAGTCGAAGACCTCGTAGTGCTCGGTCTTCAGGCCCGGGGCGTCGATCACATTGCCGTTGTCGGCGATGTGGGCGACGATCGCCTCGATCTGCTCCGGCTGGTAGCCGAGGCGGCGCAGGGCCTGCGGCACGGTGCCGTTGACGATCTGCATCGAGCCGCCGCCGACCAGCTTCTTGAACTTGACCAGCGCGAGGTCCGGCTCCAGGCCGGTGGTGTCGCAGGACATCGCCAGACCGATGGTGCCGGTCGGGGCGATGACGGACGCCTGGGAGTTGCGGAAGCCGTTCTTCTCGCCGAGGCGGATCACGTCCTGCCAGGCCTCGGTGGCCGCGGCCCACACCGGGGTGTCGAGGTCGTCCATGCGGACGGCCGCGGCGTTGGCGTCGGCGTGCTGCTTCATGACCCGCTTGTGCGGGGTGGCGTTCTTGGCGTAGCCGTCGTACGGGCCGACGACCGCGGCCAGTTCGGCGGAGCGGCGGTAGGAGGTGCCGGTCATCAGCGAGGTGATCGCACCGGCCAGCGCGCGGCCGCCGTCGGAGTCGTAGGCGTGGCCGGTCGCCATCAGCAGGGCGCCGAGGTTGGCGTAGCCGATGCCGAGCTGGCGGAAGGCGCGGGTGTTCTCGCCGATCTTCTGGGTGGGGAAGTCCGCGAAGGAGATGGAGATGTCCATCGCGGTGATGACCAGCTCGACGACCTTGGCGAAGCGCTCGACCTCGAAGGACTGGTGGCCCTCGCCGTCGTCCTTGAGGAACTTCATCAGGTTCAGCGAGGCCAGGTTGCACGAGGTGTTGTCCAGGTGCATGTACTCGCTGCACGGGTTCGAGCCGTTGATGCGGCCGGACTCGGGGCAGGTGTGCCAGTGGTTGATGGTGTCGTCGTACTGGATGCCCGGGTCGGCGCAGGCCCAGGCCGCCTCGGCCATCTTGCGGAAGAGGGACTTGGCGTCGACCTCCTCGATCACGTCGCCCGTCATCCGGGAGGTCAGACCGAACTTCCCGCCCGACTCGACGGCCTTCATGAACGCGTCGTTCACCCGGACCGAGTTGTTGGCGTTCTGGTACTGGACGGACGTGATGTCGTCGCCGCCCAGGTCCATGTCGAAGCCCGCGTCGCGCAGGGCGCGGATCTTCTCCTCCTCCTTCACCTTGGTCTCGATGAAGGCCTCGATGTCGGGGTGGTCGACGTCCAGGATGACCATCTTGGCCGCGCGGCGGGTGGCGCCACCGGACTTGATCGTTCCCGCGGAGGCGTCGGCGCCGCGCATGAAGGAGACCGGGCCGGAGGCGTTGCCGCCGGAGGAGAGGAGCTCCTTGGAGGAGCGGATGCGGGAGAGGTTCAGGCCGGCGCCGGAGCCGCCCTTGAAGATCATGCCCTCTTCCTTGTACCAGTCGAGGATCGACTCCATGGAGTCGTCGACGGAGAGGATGAAGCAGGCGGACACCTGCTGCGGCTGGGGCGTGCCGACGTTGAACCACACCGGGGAGTTGAAGCTGAAGATCTGGTGCAGGAGGGCGTGGGCGAGCTCGTGCTCGAAGATCTCGGCGTCCGCCGGGGAGGCGAAGTAGCCGTGGTCCTCGCCGCCCTTGCGGTAGGTCTTCACGATCCGGTCGATCAGCTGCTTGAGACCGGTCTCGCGCTGCGGGGTGCCGACGGCCCCGCGGAAGTACTTGCTGGTGACGATGTTGACCGCGTTGACCGACCAGAAGTCGGGGAACTCGACGCCGCGCTGCTCGAAGTTGACCGAGCCGTCGCGCCAGTTGGTCATGACGACGTCACGGCGCTCCCAGACCACCTCGTCGTACGGGTGCACGCCGGGGGTGGTGTGGACGCGCTCGATGCGCAGCCCCTTGTTCGCCTTGGCACCCTTGGTGCGGGCCCCTCGTGCCGGGCCGCTCGTCGTCTCGGTCATGCCGCCTCCCATATACGGGCGAAAACGCCCTGGAGTGCCCATGTCTTCCCTGGGCACATGTGTGTCTGTCGTCCCGGACGTCGCTCACAGCGCCCGGAACACGTCGTTGCCGCCCACGGCGGACCGGAGGCCGCCCGGGACCGGGCTCCTCCTCGGGTACCGCCGGTCAGTCGGCGGTGGTGGTGGCGGGCACGGGCAGCCCGACGGCCCCCGTGCTTCCGCTCTCCTGCGCGGGAGGCCGTTGTTCGCGGAGTTCCGCGATGGCGGCCTCGAAGTCTTCCAGCGAGTCGAACGCCCGGTAGACGGACGCGAACCGCAGGTACGCGACGAGGTCGAGTTCCTGCAGGGGGCCGAGTATGGCCAGACCCACGTCGTGGGTGGTCAGCTCGGCGCTGCCGGTGGCGCGCACCGCCTCCTCGACCCGCTGGCCGAGCTTGGCGAGGGCGTCCTCGGTGACCGGCCGCCCCTGGCACGCCTTGCGCACGCCGGAGATGACCTTGGTACGGCTGAAGGGTTCCGTGACGCCGCTGCGCTTGATCACCATCAGCGACGCGGTCTCGACCGTCGTGAAACGACGGGAGCAGTCGGGGCACTGGCGGCGGCGTCGGATGGACGTCCCGTCGTCGGTGGTCCGGCTGTCGACGACCCGGCTGTCGGGGTGCCTGCAGAAGGGACAGTGCATGGCTCCCAACCCCTCCTTACACAGCACGACGAGATAGCCCCGGAAGGCTCGCTGAGCCCCGGAAGCATCCCCAAGCATAGGCGATACTCACGCCCCAAGTGACCCGGGGACCACAACTTCTGGGCGACGCGGAACATCCAACCACTACATGTGGGGTTGAGTCCCACTGGGGTGCCCTCTGCGTGTCGGGCGGGCGTGTCGCGGGCGGGTACGTCCGGGGCGGGCGCGGGCGCGCGGCGGGCGGGGGACGGCCGGGGCGGTGCGCGACGCCGGGCAGTCTTCCACGCGGGGCGGGCGGCGGGCGCGCGCACACGCGCGGCGCGTGCGACACGGCGGGCTCGGCGCGGCACGCCCCGGGGCCGCGCCCGGCGGCAGCGCTACGGTGGAGGCCGTCACCCGGGTGGCCCGCCGCCCGCCGAACACACGCGCATACACCCGGCCGAGTGGACGAGCGAGGAAAACCGCGAATTTTCACTCGAACGTGTGTTTGGCGCAACCTTTCGAAACCAACTACCGTTGTCCAGCTAGGGAGACCATTCGAGAGGGGCCGACGTGACCACCACCGCTGACAGTGCCGCCATCACTGCCCAGGACCGCTCCCAGACCCGATACGAGCCGGTGCATGCCATGAATGACGCACTCACGAGCCCGGAGGGGCCCAAGCCCGCCCGCTCCCTGCCCGGCCGACCTCCGGGCATCAGGGCCGACAGCTCCGGGCTGACCGACCGGCAGCGGCGGGTCATCGAGGTGATCCGCGACTCCGTGCAGCGCCGGGGGTACCCGCCGTCCATGCGGGAGATCGGCCAGGCGGTCGGCCTGTCCAGCACCTCGTCCGTCGCCCATCAGCTCATGGCCCTGGAGCGCAAGGGCTTCCTGCGGCGGGACCCGCACCGCCCCCGGGCGTACGAGGTCCGCGGCTCGGACCAGCCCAGCAGCCAGCCCACCGACACCACGGGCAAGCCCGCCGCCTCCTATGTGCCGCTCGTCGGCCGGATCGCGGCCGGCGGCCCGATCCTCGCGGAGGAGTCGGTCGAGGACGTCTTCCCCCTCCCCCGGCAGCTCGTCGGCGACGGTGAGCTCTTCGTCCTCAAGGTCGTCGGCGACTCGATGATCGAGGCGGCGATCTGTGACGGCGACTGGGTCACCGTCCGCCGCCAGCCCGTCGCGGAGAACGGCGACATCGTCGCCGCGATGCTCGACGGCGAGGCCACGGTCAAGCGCTTCAAGCGCGAGAACGGCCATGTCTGGCTCCTCCCGCACAACGCGGCCTACCAGCCCATCCCGGGCGACGACGCCACGATCCTCGGCAAGGTGGTGGCGGTCCTCCGGCGCGTGTGACCACCCACCACCTGCCGGCACCGACCGGACCCCGGGATCCACTGCGCCGGTCCCGGGGTCCTGCTGTGTGTCGGGGGCGGGGGCGCCTCTCTTAGGCGGGCCTCGGGGAGGGGGCGTCCGTCCGGGTGGCGCGGATCAGGCGGATGCGCCAGTGGGTTTCCGCGGCTTCGGGGTCACGGCGCACCCGCTCCGCGAGGCCCGTCTCGAAGCGCTCGGCCACATGCCGGGCGCCCGAACCGAAGAGTGACGGCCCGAAGGCGACGAGGAAGGAGGCGGCGACCTCCTGCCCGTACGCCTCGGGGTCCCCGTTCCGGAGGAAGCGCTCGTATGCGGCGTCGGGGAGAGCGAGGAAGTCGGACTCCTCCAACGTCAGGAGGCCGCCGACGCCGGGCGTGGTGAACGCCTCCAGGTACTCGCTCTCGGTGCGGTTCCATGTCGGAATCGCCATCTCGGCCCAGGTGTCCTCCGACAGCAGCCCCCGGCGGAGCATGGTCTCCAGCTCGGCGGCGGCCATGTCCATGATTCCCTCGGCGCCGCTGGAACCGTCCTCGGCCGCCGCGCCGCCGACGACCACGAGCTGGCCGCCGGGAGCCAGTTCCACGGCCCGGTGCCGCAGGAAGGCGTGCCAGTCCTCCCGCGCGCGGCGGGCCAGCGCGGCACGGACCGGGCCCGAGGTGCTCGGCCCGTAGATGTGGCCGGTCAGGGGGCCGGGCAGCCGGGAGAGCCAGTGCACGGCAATGCTGCTCCAGGCGAGATCGATCTCCGCCGCCGCGAAGAGGCGGTTGTAGAACGACCCGCAGCGGGCGGCGGCGTACACGCCGGGCAGCGCGGTGTGGGAACCGGGGCCGGCGAGGCGCTCGAACAGCGCGTTGAAGTCGTTGCCGGGGATGTCGGTGTGCGTGACGAGGACGTCCGCGCCCTCGTGCGCGCGGCGCAGGCCGCTCACCGCGCGGTGCATGGGTGACAGGGAGTTCGCGCCGTCGGCGCAGCCGAGGTCCGCGAGGCGGAAGCGGCGGGGGTCCTTGACGGGGGCCGCTCCGCCGACCGGGGCGGCTGCGACGGCGGCGACCGCGCGATCCAGCAGGTCCAGGGCGGCGTCCGCCCCGGCGCGCTGGGCCTCGGCGTGCCGGCCGTAGCCGGCACCCATCACCCCGCGGGGTGCGGTGCGCGCCGCCTGAGCGTCCTGAAGGGTCTCGTCCACGACCGACACCTCCGTCCGCCGCGGTGCGGCGGGGTGGGAACACGTCCTCCCCAGCGTAGGCGCGCCCCCACCGGCCTGCCGGGCCCGCCCGCCCCGACCGGGCCGTGCGGCCGGCCAGGGGGTTCCCGGTGGGAACGGCCCCCTGCCCCGTCCGGGCCCCTCGGGCGAGTCACGCACCTCCGGCCCGGGCCCGGTCCCGCCCGGAGGTTGTGGCGCTTCAAGGCCGGCCCCGACCTGGCCGACGCCCCGCGCAGCCCGGACCACGCGGGCGAGCCACGCGCCCGTGGCCGGCCCGTGAGCCGTGACCGTGGCCAGCTAGGTCCCGCTCGGGACCAGGCGCAGACCCCCGCGGGCAAGCGGGTGTGGGCCCGGGCCCACACCCGAGGGCCTAGCGGCCCTCGGCCCTGGCCGCCGTGTCGATCGCGGCCAGGGAGCGGCGGGCCTGGTTGCGGTCGACCGTGTACCAGAAGTCCGGGAGGGAGGCCCGCAAGTAGCTGCCGTAGCGCGCGTTCGCCAGGCGGGGGTCGAGGACGGCGACGACGCCTCGGTCGCCGGTGGCGCGGATCAGGCGGCCGGCGCCCTGGGCCATCAGGAGGGCCGCGTGGGTCGCCGCGACGGCCATGAAGCCGTTGCCGCCCGCCTCCTCCACCGCCTTCTGGCGGGCGCTCATCAGCGGGTCGTCCGGGCGGGGGAAGGGGATCCGGTCCATGACCACGAGCTGGCAGCTCGGGCCCGGGACGTCCACGCCCTGCCACAGGGAGAGCGTGCCGAACAGGCAGGTCTCCGGGTCGGCCGCGAAGCGTCTGATCAGCTCGCCCAGGGTCTCCTCGCCCTGGAGCAGGATCGGCTTCTCCGTCCGGCCGCGCAGTTCCTCCGCCGCCGCCTTCGCCGCGCGCATCGAGGAGAAGAGACCGAGGGTGCGCCCGCCCGCCGCCTCCATCAGCTCGGCCAGCTCGTCCATCATGTCGCCGCGCGAGCCCTCACGGCCCGGGGTGGCCAGATGCCGGGCCACATAGAGGATGCCCTGCTTCGGATAGTCGAAGGGCGAGCCGACGTCGAGGCCCTTCCACTGGGGCAGGTCCTCTCCCCCGGTGCCCTCCGGGGCCAGCCCGAGCGAGGCGCCCACCCCGTTGAAGTCGCCGCCCAGCTTGAGGGTGGCGGAGGTCAGCACCACCGACCGCTCCGTGAACAGCTTCTCCCGCAGCAGCCCCGAGACGGACAGCGGCGCGACCCTCAGCGAGGCGCCGAAGCGGTCGTGCCGCTCGTACCAGACGACGTCGAACTCCGAGCCGTGCGTGATGCGTTCGGCGACCGCGTGGATGCTCTCCACCGAGGCCAGCGCCTGCTTGCGCACCGCGTCCTCGTCCTGGACCGACTTGTCGCGGGTGGCGCCGATGGCGCTGATCACCGTGCGGGAGGCGTCCCGCAGAGCCATCAGCGCATAGCCCAGGTCCTCCGGGATCTCCTCCAGCCGGCCCGGCAGGGCCAGTTCCATCACGCGCTCGAAGGTCTCCGAGGCGGTCTGGAGGGCGTCCGCGGCCTTCTCGTTGACCAGTTTGGCGGCCCGCCGGACCGCCCGGCCCACCTGCCCGGGCGTGAGTTCGCCGGTGGCGACCCCCGTCACCCGGGAGACCAGTTCATGGGCCTCGTCCACGATCAGCACCTCGTGCTGCGGCAGGACCGGCGCGCCCTCGATCGCGTCGATCGCCAGCAGCGCGTGGTTGGTGACCACCACATCGGCGAGCTTGGCCCGCTCCCGGGCCGTCTCGGCGAAGCACTCCGCTCCGTAGGCGCACTTGGACGCGCCCAGGCACTCCCGCGAGGAGACCGAGACCTGGCCCCAGGCGCGGTCCGAGACGCCCGGGGTGAGGTCGTCCCGGTCGCCCGTCTCGGTCTCGTCGGACCAGTCCCGCAGCCGTAGCAGGTCCGCGCCGAGCTTGCTGGTCGGCGCTGCGGCCTCGAACTGGTCGAAGAGGCCCTCCTCCTCGTCCTGCGGCGCCCCCTCGTGCAGCCGGTGCAGACAGAGGTAGTTGGAGCGCCCCTTGAGCATGGCGAACTCGGGCCGCCGCCGCAGCAGCGGATGCAGTGCGTCGACCGTGCGCGGGAGGTCGCGCTCGACGAGCTGGCGCTGGAGCGCCAGGGTCGCCGTGGCGACCACCACCCGCTCGCCCTGGGCCAGCGCGGGCACCAGATAGCCGAGCGACTTTCCGGTGCCGGTGCCGGCCTGCACCAGCAGATGGGAGCCGTCGTCGACGGCCTCCGCGACGGCCTCGGCCATGGCGGCCTGGCCAGGTCTTTCCACCCCGCCGACGGCGGTGACGGCGGCGTGCAGGAGATCGGAGAGGGGTGGCTTCGTCATAGCCCGCCCAGCCTACGGGGCGCCACCGACAGCGCCGTCACCTCGCGCTCCCGGGACGGGCGGCCGGGCGCACCCGGTCCCCTCATCCGCCCGTCGCCAGCGGGTTGGCGACGCTCCCGTGCTTCGCCGCGTGCGGCCGGTGCGGCCGGTCCCGGTAGCCGTCCAGGTGCAGCCGGTTGCGGTTCAGACAGAGCCGCTCGATACGGTCCGTGAGCAGGTCGAACAGCTCGTAGCGCTCCTTCAGCTCGGGAAAGCGCGCCTGGTGGGCCAGGATCTCGGAGCGCACGAGAGCGAAGAACCGGTCCTCGGGGACGCCGAGTTGCTCCTCGAAGAGCGGCGCGAGGTAGCGGAACACCCCGGTGAAGAGCCCCGAGTGGATGAACTGGGTCAGAAAGCCCGGTTCCTCGGTGAGCAGCACCCGCCGCACCTCGTCGGGCATCGCGTCCAGTTCGGGGACCGGCCGGGCGCTGACGTTGACGTCGTCCACGAAGTCCTTGATCGCCAGGCGGACGGGGACGTCGTGCTCGTCGTAGACGACGATCGCGTTCTCCCCGTGCGGTGAGAACACCGTGCCGTAGCGGTAGAGGAAGTGCAGCAGCGGCGGGAGGAGGGCCGCGAACAGGCGGCGCAGCCACACCTCCGGGGCGAGTCCGGACCGTTCGACCAGTTCGGCGGCGAAGGCGCGGCCGGCCGGGTCGGTGTGCAGCAGGGCGGCGAGGGTGCGGGCGCGCTCGCCGGGGTCCAGCCGGGGCTGGAGGGGTTCGCGCCAGATCGCGCCGAGGAGTTCCCGGTACTGGTAGGGCACATCGTCGAGCCGGTCGTACAGGGGGTGTTCGACGGTGACGGAGGCGACCTCGCCGAGGAGGATCACCCGGGTCTCGTCGCGCAGGAAGGGGTCCGCGTCGCGCAGGCCCTGCACCCAGGCGGTGACGGCGGGGGCGGCGAGGGTGCGTTCGGTGGGCAGGCCGCGCCAGACGAGGGTGTTCAGGATCGAGAGCGGCAGTTTGACCATGTGCCGGTCGGGCCGGTCGGTGTTGACGAAGGTGCGGATGGACTGCTGCGGCAGCCGCAGGTCGCCGTCGCTGGGCAGGGGCACGATCTCACGGCGGGCGACGGACGGGGCGTAGAGCGGGAGGACGGTCTCGTCCCACTGCCAGGGGTGGACGGGCAGCAGCAGATACCCGGCGGGGTCCAGGCCCTGGCCGCGCAGCACGGCCTCGAAGCGGGCCCGGGTCCCGTCGCTCAGCTCGCGCCGGTAGAGGTCGGCGGGGGTGCCGACGGGTCCGGTGCCCCGGTAGGCGGCGATCCGGGTGGAGACCGCGAGCCAGGGCAGGGCGGTCGCGCGGCGGGACTCGGGGGCCCAGCGGACGGTGTCGGAGGCGGCGAAGCCGATGCGGCCCTTGTTGAGGACCAGCCAGGGGTGGCCGGTCTGGTGGCCCTCCAGTTCGGCGTAGCCGAGGTCGGCCAGTTCGGCGGCGGTGCGGGCGGTGTGGTCGAGGGCGGTGTCGGCGGTCAGGGTGAGCGACAGTTCGCGCAGCAGGTGGCCGAGGGTGGCGCCGTCGAGACCGAGGGCGTCCCGTGCGCGGGCGAGGAAGGCGAGGGGGTCGGCGAACGGCTCCCCGTCCCAGGCGATCGAGCCGGCCTCGACGCGCCAGCTCCCGTACGCGCCGCGCCGGGCCCGGAAGGTGAGGCGGCCCGCGTCCCCGAGACCGAGGGCGTACGCGGCGTCGGGCGCCCGGTCCGGGTCGGAACCGGCGGACTCCCCCGGGGCCCGGTCGGTCTCCCGGAGCGGGCGGGGCGTGACGATCTCCTCGTACGCGAACTCACCGAGCATCTTGGCCAGCAGCCGGCCCGCCGCCCGGTCCCAGTTCGGCCCGGTCAGCCCCGGGGGCGTGTGCAGTACGGGCGCTTCGGGGCGGGGGCCGCCGGCGGGGGCGGCGGGCACGGAGGTGTTCGGCACGGGGACTCCTCGGGGTGAATCGGCGCGGGGCGCACGGGGTATGGAGGACGGCGGCTGCTTCACGGACGGCTCCCGGGGGCGCGGTCGCGGACCATGAGCGCGGCCCGCTTGTCGAGCAGGTCGATCTCCTCCTGGAGGCGGAAGCCGGCCCTGCGGAAGGCGGCGACGGAGGGCGCGTTGCGCACATCGGGTTCGGCGACGACCCGCCCGCAGCGCGGGCGGTGGCCGAGCACGAGGTCCCCGACGGCGCGCAGCAGGGCGGTCCCGAGGCCCCGGCCCCGGTCGGCGCCGTGCCCGATGAGGACATGGACGCCGGTGTCGTGCGGGCGCGCCGGGTAGTGGCGGGCGAGCGGGTCGAGATCGGCGCGGTAGAGCTCGAAGTAGCCCACGGGGGCGCCGTCGAGAAGGCCGAGGCAGGGCACGCTCCGCCCGTCGCCGTCGAGTTGGGGCCGCAGATGGGCGAGGGTGACGCTCTCGGGCCCGGCCAGCTCCCAGAACGCGGCGACGGCCGGGTCGTTCATCCAGCCCGTGATCAGCGCGAGGTCCCGCCCTGCGTCGACGGGCCGCAGGCGCAGTTCGCCGAAGGGCGTGCGCGCGGGGTGCCAGCTGCCGGGCGCGCCGAGGAGCCCGCCGGGCGTGCCGAGGGGTCCGGACGGCGGGCCGGTCCCGCCGCGCGGGCCGGTCCCGTCCTCGGCGCGCAGGCCCGTCCCGGCCCTGGTGCTCTCCGGTGCGGCCACCGGCCCCTCCTCCTGTTGTCGTCCCGGTCGTCGGGCGGGCGGCGGTCCCGGTGCGGACCGCCGCCCGCTGCTCACGCGTGCAGCGGATTGGCGACGGTGACGTAGACGGACTGGGTGTCGACCGGGCCGACGAGTTCGTCCAGGCCGTGCAGCCGGGTGAGCAGGTTCGCCTTGGCGCGGAGCACCGGCGCCGCCAGGAGCTGACCGGGCAGCGGCGAACCCCCGGTGGCGGCCTCCGCGGCGAGGAAGCGCCGCAGCGCGGCGAGCAGAACGCGTTCGTCCGCGAGTCCCTGCGCCCCGAACGCGCCGACCAGGCCGAGGACGTTGTTGATGCCGAGGTAGTAGGCGAAGCGCTCGTCGGTGACGGCGTCGGGGACGAAGGTGTCGCTCGCCCCGCCGATGCCGGGCAGCCGGCGGGTCAGCTCCTCGCGGTGGGACTCCCGGAAGTAGTAGCCCTGGTTGTCGCGGTAGCGCCCGCCGGCCGGCCAGCCCTCCCGGTCGAGCAGGACCAGGGTGTTCTGCTGGTGGGCCTCCAGGGCGATGCCCGCGTGCGTGTCGAGCCAGAGCACCGGGCGGACCACCTGGTCCAGATAGCGCAGGAACCACTCGGCGGCGACGGCGGGGGCCGGGCGGCCCGTGCGCGCGGCGAGCTGTCCGATCACGTCGGCCAGACGGGAGCGCATCCGGTCGTGGCCGGGCCAGGGTCGGGGCGAGGTGAGGGCGGCGACGCACACGGCGTCGTCCCCGGGGCCGAAGGGGTTGTGGCGCAGGACGACGTCGAGCCCGGTCACCGGTTGGCCGTCCGTGGTGTCCACGGCGAGCCAGGCCGGGTCGCGGACGATGTCGAAGCCGGGGTGGGCGGCCCGCCAGCGCGCCGAGAGGCCGGTGCGGAGCAGGCGGTGGACCTCGACGCCCCGGTGGAGTTCCTTGCGCAGGTTCTCCCGGCGGGAGTTGGTGATGCGCAGCCCGAGGGAGAGCTTGAGCATCGCGGGCGCGCCGGGCCGGTGCACGGTCCGCACGGAGGAGGTGGGGTGCCAGGGCTCGCCCCCGGGGCCGAGGTCGCGCAGCAGACCGGCGTCGAGAAGGGCGGCGACGGCGGGGCGGTGGCCCAGCTCGCGTGCCTGCCAGGGGTGCAGCGGCAGCACGGCCCAGCCCTCGGGGGCCCGGCCCGCGATCTCGTCCCCGGCCAGGCGGGCGGCGAGCCGGGGGGCGGGCAGCGGGCGGCCCTGCTCGGTCCAGGCGGAGTCGGCGGCGAGGACGGAGGGGTCGGCGGCCATCCAGTGGAGCGGGAAGGAGCCGTGGGTCTCGGGCGAGTAGCGGTCCGCCTCGCTCTCGGAGAGGCCCTCCCGGCTCTTGGGGGTCGGGTGCAGGGGGTGGCCGAGGAGGAGGGACTGCTCGGCGGCGAGGAAGAGGTCCGTGCCGTGCGGGCTCTCGGGCCGTTCGCGTCGTGCCGTGACGAAGGCGGCGGTGCGGCGGACGGAGTCGGCCACCCGCCCGACGAGTTCGGCGCCCTCGGTCGCGCCCGCCTCCCGGTGGAGGAGGGCGGCGACGGTGACGGCGTCGGCGGGCCCGGCCCCGGCCGGGGCGCCGGCGAGGACGGGCGGGCCGAAGCGGTGCCAGCCGGTCGGCGACCAGTAGCGGACGGGCACCAGGAGCACGGTCCCGCTGGCGGTCAGGGGGATGCTCAGGGTGTCGCCGGCGGGGCGGGGCAGGTCGATCTCCCGGACCCAGCAGCGCAGCAGGCTCTCCACGGCGGCGCCGTCGGCCGCGCGGTAGGGGTCGGGGTCGTCGAGATGGTCACCGGGGGGCGTCGGGGCCGGGTCCCGGTCGGGGGCGGTCTCCGGGACCGCGTCCCGGGCGGGGTCCGCGCGGTGCGGGAGGGCGTCGTCGAGAGGGCCGTGGTGCTGGCGGGGCACGGTCGGCGTCTCCTGCGCGGGCCCGGTGACCGGGGCGGGGCGGTCGTCGGCCTCGGGCGCTTCGGGGGCGTGGCTGGGGTTCACAGGGTTCCTCGGGGGTCCGGGTGGGGCGGTGTCCGGGTGGAGGGGCCCGGGGGTGGGGGCCGTGCGGGACGGGGCCGGGGGTGGGCGGTCCCGTGGGAGAGGTGGCCGGGTGGTGCCGGGCGGGGCGGGGGACGCGGGCCGGGGCGGCCCGGCACAGGGCGCCGGACCGGCGGTCAGCCCACCGGGGCCGCGCGGACGCCCCGGCTCCGGACCGACCGCTCCGCCGTGGCGAGCGCGTCGGCGAACCGGTCGAGTACGGCGTCGGCCTGTTCGTCGGTGAGCGTCAGCGGCGGCAGCAGCCGTACGACCGCCGACTCCCGTCCGCCCAGCTCCACGATGAGCCCGCGCTCCAGGCACTGGTGGCGCACCTCGGCCGCGAGGCGCGGCGCGGGCGGCGGGGCCAGGGCGTCGGGCGCGGTCGTCTCGGGGTCGACCAGCTCCACACCGATCATCAGCCCGCGCCCCCGGACGTCACCGATGCAGCGGTGCGAGGCGGCGAGGCCCTGGAGGCGGGCGAGCATCCGGGCGCCGAGGGTGGCGGCGCGTTCGGCGAGGCGGTTCTCGCGGACGAAGGCGAGGGTGGCGGCGCCCGCAGCCATGGCGAGCTGGTTGCCGCGGAACGTTCCCGCGTGGGCGCCGGGCTGCCAGGCGTCCAGGCCGGAGCGGTAGACGATCACCGCGAGGGGCAGGGAGCCGCCGATCGCCTTGGACATCACCATCACATCGGGCACCACACCGCTGTGCTCGACGGCCCAGAAGGCGCCGGTCCGCCCGACGCCGGTCTGCACCTCGTCGGCGATCAGCGGGACGGAGCGGGCGGCGGTGATCTCCCGCATCCGGCGCAGCCAGGAGTCCGGGGCCGGGACGACCCCGCCCTCCCCCTGCACGGGTTCCAGGATCATGCCGGCGGGCGCCGGGACACCGCTCTTGGGGTCGTCCAGGACTCCGGCGGCCAGCCGGGCGGCGAGTTCGGCCCCCCGCTCGCCGCCGACCCCGAACGGGCAGCGGTAGTCGTACGGGAAGGGCAGCCGGGTGACGCGCACATCGGTGGCCCCGCCGGAGACGTCGAGCGCGCCCGCGGTCATGCCGTGGTACGCGCCGGTGAAGGCGAGCATGCCCTGGCGGCCGGTCGCGGTGCGGACGAGTTTGAGCGCGGCCTCGACGGCGTCGGTGCCTGCCGGGCCGCAGAACTGGATCCGGGCGTCGTCCGCCAACTCCCGCGGCAGGGTGGCGAACAGCTCGGTGGTGAACGCGTCCTTGACGGGTGTCGCGAGGTCGAGGACGTGCAGGGGCGCCCCCGAGTCCAGCACCTTCTTGATCGCTTCGAGGACCACGGGGTGGTTGTGGCCGAGCGCCAGGGTGCCCGCGCCGGAGAGGCAGTCGAGGTAACGGCGGCCGTCGGCGCCCTCGATGGTCAGCCCGCGGGCGCGCACCGGCACGATCGGCAGCGAGCGGGCGTACGTCCGGGCGGCGGACTCGCGCAGCGACTGCCGGCGCAGGATGCCCTCGTGGACGGATGTGGCAGCCGTCGGGGCTGGTCGGTTCACGGCCACGGCTCTCGGTCCTCCCGCTGTCACGGTTGTGTCGTCGGGGGTACGGCTCCCGTACGCGGAACGCTCGGCGCGGCGCACCGGCCTGTCGGCCCGTCGGGTCGTGAGGCAGCCGGGCCGTCCCCCGCACGTACCAACGACGGCGGGCCCGGAGGATCACGCTCCGCCGGAAGATCCGTCCGGCGGGGGAACCGCGGACCTGCCGCACGCCGTCCCCAACGGCACCGGCATAGTGGGGGGCCGCACCCGGCGGCACGTCCGCCAGGAGCGGCCGCGGACCCGTCCGCGACCAGCGGCGACGACGCCGCGGCACCGATATTTCCGACACGTTGTGGTTCGGCAGAAGAGCGGAACAGCAGCACCGAAGTCCCAGGGGGATCACGAGATGCGACCCATTCGCCCGACGCTGGCGGCGGCCTCGCTCGCCGCCGTACTGGCGCTCACCGCCACGGCCTGCGGTCCGAGCGAGGAGCAGGCCGGGGACAAGCCGAGCGCCCCGGTGAGCGAGCCGGCGACCGACGGCAAGATCACCATTCCGGACGATCTGAAGGACCGGCTCAAGGAGCACGGGATCGACCTGGACAAGTGGCGGGACGGCGAGTGGAAGAACTGGGACCGCGACAAGTGGCTGCGCGAGGCCAAGGACTACGTCAACCCGATCATCGAGGACCTGTGGGACCCGGACCGGATGCGTGACGCGGAGAAGCCGCCGACCAAGCCGGTCGAGCCGGACATCTCCGGGGACGAGGGCGTCACCGACCCGACGCCCGAGCCGGTCGACGCCGTGCCGGTGAAGACGCCGTACCACTCGGCCGTGCCCGAGGCGGGCAAGGTCTTCTTCGACGGCCCCCAGGGCTCGATGGTCTGCTCGGCGACCGTGGTCAAGGACCCGGCGAACCCCGGGAAGTCCAACATGGTGTGGACCGCGGGCCACTGCGTCCACGCGGGCAAGTCCGGCGGCTGGTACCGCAACATCGCCTTCGTCCCCGCGTACAACGACAAGGCCACCCAGTCCACGGACAAGGACGAGATCGCGCCCTACGGCGTGTGGTGGGGTGACTGGGCGCAGACCTCGGACCAGTGGATCGCGCAGGGCGCGGCCACCGGCGGCCAGGGCGCGCCGTACGACTTCGCCGTCATCCACGTCACCCCGGAGAAGGGCCGCACCGGCAAGTCGCTGGAGGAGACGGTCGGCGCCGCGCTGCCCGTGGAGTTCAACGCACCCGCCGTGCCGAAGATCGCGAAGATCACCGCGACCGGCTACCCGGCCGCCCCGCCGTACGACGGCGAGAAGATGTTCCAGTGCGCCGACAAGCCGGGGCGTCTCTCCCTCAAGGCCGAGCAGCCCACCATGTACCGCATCGGCTGCACGATGACCGGCGGTTCCTCCGGCGGCGGCTGGGTGGCGCAGGGCCAGGACGGCAAGCCGGCCCTGGTCTCCAACACCTCCATCGGCCCGGTGACGGCGGGCTGGCTCGCCGGTCCGCGGCTGGGCGACGAGGCCAAGGGTGTGTACGACGCGGTGAGCCGGAAGTTCGCCGGGCGGTGATCCCCGGCGACCGGTGACCGGCCCGCCGCCCGCTGTCCGCTGTCCGCTCCAGCGGGCGGCGGGCCGGTCCCGAACAACGACCGCACGCTTCTTCCAGGGGGAACACGTCCATGCGATCCATACGTCCACTGCTGGCCGCCGCCGGGCTCGTCCCGGTCCTCGCGCTGGCCGTGACCGCCTGCGGCCCGGGTGAGGACACATCCGCCGGCAAGCCCGCCGCCTCGGAGCCGGCCGGTGGCGGGGCGGACGGCGGGGGCGGTGAGCAGCCCGGGGCGGTCCCGGGGGACCTGGCCGACCGCTTGAAGGAACGCGGCCTGGACGTGGACAAGTGGAAGGAGGGCGAGTGGAGGAACTGGGACCGCGACACCTGGCTGCGCGAGGCCAAGGACTTCGTCAACCCGGTGATCGAGGGGCTCTGGAAGCCCGAGCGCATGGCGACCGCCACCGCCCCGACCCGGACCCTCGCCGCCGGTGACATCACCGGCGACCGGGACGTGACCGACCCCGAGCCCGCACCGGTGCGTGCCGCGCCCGAGAAGACGCCGTACCACCGCAACGCCGCTCCCGTCGGCAAGGTCTTCTTCGACGCCCCCGAGGGCTCGATGGTCTGCTCGGCGACCGTGGTCAAGGACCCGGCGAACCCCGGGAAGTCCAACATGGTGTGGACCGCGGGCCACTGCGTCCACGCGGGCAGGTCCGGCGGCTGGTACCGCAACATCGCCTTCGTCCCCGCCTACAACGACAAGGGCCGGTCGCCCGCCGCGCTGGAGTCCGCCCCGCCGCGGGAGGTCGCGCCCTACGGCGTCTACTGGGCCGACTGGGTCGCCACCTCCGGCGGCTGGATCGACCAGGGCGGGCCGAGCGGCGGCACCGGCGCGGCGTACGACTACGCCGTGATGCATGTGAAGCCCGAGCGGGGCACCACGTCCCTGGAGGAGACGGTCGGCGCGGCCCTCGACGTCGACTTCGCGGCGCCCGGGGCGAAGCGCATCGGCACGATCGGCGCCTGGGGCTACCCGGCGGCGCCGCCGTACGACGGCGCGCTGATGCACAAGTGCGTGGACCGGGCCGGGCGGTTGTCCGTCGCGCCCGGGACGCCCACGATGTGGCGTATCGGCTGCACGATGACCGGTGGTTCCTCGGGAGGCGGCTGGTTCGTGAAGCAGCCCGGCGGGAAGACCGTGCTCGTCTCCAACACCTCGATCGGGCCGGTCACTTCGGGCTGGCTCGCCGGTCCCCGGCTGGACGAGGACGCCGAGCAGGTCTACACGATGATGAGCGAGAAGTTCGCCGGCCGGTAGCGGCCCGCTCGTCGGGGCCCGGAACAACTCGTCGGGACCCGGACCAAGCGGAAGGGCCCGCTCCCCGAGGGGAGCGGGCCCTTCCGTATCCGTGCGGTGCGTGCGGCCCGTGGCCGGTCAGCGGTTCGCGGGCGTGTACGGCGCGAGCGCCGCGGCCAGTTCCTCGTGGACCCGGCCCTTGAGACGGGTGCCCTCCTCGGTGTGCTCCTCGGAGATCACCTCGCCCTCGGCGTGCACCCGGGACACCAGGGACCCGTGCGTGTACGGCACCAGGGCCTCGACCTCGATCTCGGGCCGCGGCAGCTCGTTGTCGATGAGCGCCAGCAGCTCGGCGATCCCGGCACCGGTCCGGGCCGACACCGCGATGGCGTGCCGTTCGATCCGCAGCAGCCGCTGGAGGACCAGCGGGTCCGCCGCGTCGGCCTTGTTGACGACCACGATCTCGGGCACGTCGACCGCGCCGACGTCACGGATGACCTCGCGCACGGCGGCGAGCTGCTCCTCCGGCGCGGGGTGCGAGCCGTCCACCACATGCAGGATGAGGTCGGAGTCGCCGACCTCCTCCATGGTGGAGCGGAACGCCTCCACGAGGTGGTGCGGCAGGTGCCGGACGAAGCCGACGGTGTCGGCGAGGGTGTAGAGCCGGCCGCTCGGCGTCTCGGCGCGGCGCACGGTCGGGTCCAGGGTGGCGAACAGGGCGTTCTCCACCAGGACTCCGGCGCCGGTGAGGCGGTTGAGCAGCGAGGACTTGCCCGCGTTGGTGTAGCCGGCGATGGCGACCGAGGGGACCTTGTTGCGCCGGCGTTCCTGGCGCTTGATCTCGC
Organism: Streptomyces sp. NPDC005805; assembly: GCF_040630445.1. Taxonomy (NCBI): domain Bacteria; kingdom Bacillati; phylum Actinomycetota; class Actinomycetes; order Kitasatosporales; family Streptomycetaceae; genus Streptomyces; species Streptomyces sp. NPDC005805. The sequence continues at coordinate 9,079 of NZ_JBEXXN010000026.1, read as the reverse complement.
GGCCGGTCTTCATCTCCGCGATCTCCCGGCGCATCTTCGCCATCTTCTCGCGGATCCGCCGCCGGTCCGTCTCGATCTTGGTCTCACCGGGACCACGGGTGGCCATGCCGCCACCGCCGCCGCCACCCATCTGACGGGAGAGCGACTGGCCCCAGCCGCGGAGCCTCGGCAGCATGTACTGCATCTGCGCGAGGGCCACCTGCGCCTTGCCCTCACGGGACTTGGCGTGCTGGGCGAAGATGTCGAGGATCAGGGCGGTCCGGTCGACCACCTTGACCTTGACGACGTCTTCGAGGTGGATGAGCTGGCCGGGGCTGAGTTCACCGTCGCAGACGACGGTGTCGGCGCCGCTCTCGAGCACGATGTCCCGCAGCTCCTGCGCCTTGCCCGAGCCGATGTAGGTCGCCGGGTCCGGCTTGTCGCGGCGCTGGATCACGCCGTCGAGCACGAGGGCGCCCGCCGTCTCGGCGAGGGCGGCGAGCTCCGCGAGGGAGTTCTCCGCGTCCCGCACGGTGCCGGAGGTCCAGACACCGACGAGGACGACGCGCTCCAGACGGAGCTGCCGGTACTCGACCTCGGTGACGTCCTCCAGCTCGGTGGACAGGCCCGCGACGCGGCGCAGCGCCGCACGGTCGGAGCGGTCGAACTGCTCGCCGTCCCGCTCCGTGTCGATCTCGTGGCTCCAGGCGACGTCCTCTTCCATCAGGGCATCGGCCCGAAGGCTCTCGGTGCGCGTCTCCGCGAAGCTCTGCTCGTCCTGGGAAGGGGATGAAGAGGAGGTCATTGGATCCTTTGCGTCGAAGGAAGGGCTGGGAAGCCGGTGCGGGGCGCACCGTGCACCCTGTTCGCCCTGTGGGAGAAGTGTGCCCGGTGCTTCACAGAGGAGAACGCACCGCGGTGCGGGAAGATTCCCCGGCCCGGGGTGCGGCCCGTGGTCCCGGCCCGCGGCGGGCGCCGCCGGCCCGTCGATGGTGCCACGGGCGCGACGGACGCGTCACGCGGGTTTTCCGGGGGCGGGCGCGGACGGTTGGGCGGCCGCGGACGGTCCGGGGGCGGGCGTGCGCTGCCCGGGCGCGCGCTGACCGGGGGCGTCGCTGCGCCAGTCCGGGTGCCCCGGCATCGGCGGGGTCGTGGCGCCGTACAGCCAGCCGTCGAAGAAGGCGCCGAGGTCGCGGCCCGCGATGCGGGAGGCCAGGTCGGTGAAGTCCTCGGTGCCCGCGGTGCCGTCACGGTGGGTGCTCACCCAGGCACGTTCCAGGCGCTCGAAGGCGGCCGTGCCGATGGTCTGCCGCAGCGCGTACAGGACGAGGGCGCTGCCGTCGTAGACCACGGGCCGGAAGAGGCTGAGCTTCCGGCCGGGCTCGGGGGCGTCGGGTCGGGCCGGCGGGCCGCCGGCGGCGCGCCAGCCGTCGGAGAGCCGGTAGGCGCGGCGCATCCGCTCGACGAGGGACCGCTCCCCCTTCTCCTGCGCGTACAGGGCCTCGTACCAGGTGGCGTGGCCCTCGTTGAGCCAGAGGTCGGACCAGGTGCGGGGCGAGACGCTGTTGCCGAACCACTGGTGGGCCAGCTCGTGCACCATGATCGACTCGACGTACCACGCGGGGAGGTCGGGGCGGGTGAACAGGGAGCGCTCGAACAGGGACAGGGTCTGGGTCTCCAGCTCGAACCCGGTGTCCGCGTCGGCGACCAGGACGCCGTAGTTCTCGAACGGGTAGCGCCCGACGCGCTGTTCCATCCAGGCGATCTGCTCGGGGGTCCTGCGCAGCCAGGGCTCCAGCACCGCCCGGTCGGCCGCGGGCACCACGTCGCGCACCGGCAGCCCGTGCGGGCCGCGCCGTTCCAGCACGGCGGAGCGGCCGATGGACACCTGGGCCAGCTCGGTGGCCATCGGGTGGGCGGTCCGGTAGGTCCATGTGGAGGTCGTCCCCTGGTGGCCGAGGTCCACCCGGCTGCCGCCCGCGACCACGGTGGTGTCCTTGGGGGCGGTGACCCGGAAGGTGAAGTACGCCTTGTCCGAGGGGTGGTCGTTGCACGGGAAGACGCGGTGCGCCGCGTCCGCCTGGTTGGCCAGGGCGAGCCCGTCCCCGGTGCGCACCCAGCCGCCCGCGTCGGCGGGGCCGCGGGGGTCGCTGGTGTGGGTGACGGTGATCGCCATGCGGGTGCCGGCCGCCACGGGCCGGTCCGGTTTCACGACCAGGTCCTCACCTGCGGTCGCGAAGGCGGCCGGGCTGCCGTCGACCTCGACGGAGCGGACGGTGCCGTGGGTGAAGTCCAGGTTGACGCGGCCGAGTTCGCGCTCCGCCCAGGCGTCGATCACGGTGACGGCGTCCATGGGCCGGTCGTTGGCACCCCGGTAGGCGAGGGAGATGTCGTAGGCGATGACGTCGTAGCCGGGGTTGCCCAGTTCGGGGAAGAGCCGGTCGCCGATGCCTAGCGCGCGGGGCTCGGGCAGCACCGCGGCGACGAGGGCGGAGGCGGCCGCGACGAGCAGAGCGGCGCGCAGGCGCCGCCGGGAGGAGTGGAGCATGCCCTACCGGTACCAGCGCACCGCCGGGCGGACGGGGAGGGCGCGCGACGGCGCCCCGGCCGCCCACCCGAACGAAGGGCTCCGGGCCGGGCGGTCGGCGCCGGGTGCCCGTGCGGGGTGCCGGGCCGGACCGTCGACGCCAGGGGTCTGCGCGGGGGGCGCGTCAGACCGTCGACGCCAGGGGTCCACGCGGGGGGCGCGTCAGACCGTCGACGCCAGGGGTCCGCGCGGGCGCCGCGTCAGACCGTCGACGCCGGGTGCCGGCTCCGGCTGACGTCGTACACGCCGGGGATGTCCCGCATCGCCCGCATCAGCGCGGGCAGCCCCGCCGCGTCCGGCAGGCGCAGGGTGTAGGTGTGCCGCACCCGCTGCTCGCTCGGCGGCTCGACGGTCGCGGAGACCACGGCCGCGCCCTCGGTGGCGATGGCCTCGGTGAGGTCGGCGAGCAGCCGGGGCCGTCCGAAGGACTCGACGACGAGGGTGACCCGGCACTCCGCCGCCTCGCCCCACCGCACGTCCACCGGGGCCCGGCCGGCGTCCGCCATCCGCAGCACGGCCGGACACTCCTGCCGGTGCACGGTCACCGCTCCCCCGCGTACCGGGAAACCGGTGACCCGGTCCGGCGGTACGGGGGTGCAGCAGCCGGCCAGGCGGACGGTCGCGTCGGGCAGGTCCACCACGGCGTTGGCGGCGTCCGGGCGGCCCGCCGCGCGCTGGGCGGGGCGGCGCGGCACGGCGGCCGGGGCGCCGGGGCCCTCGGGGTTGGCCTCCAGCCAGCTGGTGATCGCGATACGGGCGGCCGGGGTGCGGGCGTGGTCGAGCCATTCCGGCGACGGCCCGGAGGCGGCGTCCTGGGCGAGGAGGACGTGCACGGTGTCCCCGTCGCGGAGCTGGGTGCTGAGGGTGGCCAGGCGGCCGTTGACCCGGGCCCCGATACAGGTGTGGGCCAGCTCGCCGTACTGGGCGTAGGCCGCGTCCACGCAGGTGGCGTCCGCGGGCAGGCCGAGGGCGCGGCCGTCGGCGCGGAAGACGGTGATCTCGCGGTTCTGGGCGAGGTCGGCGCGCAGGGAGGTCCAGAAGGTGTCCGGGTCGGGGGTGGCCTCCTGCCACTCCAGCAGCCGGGACAGCCAGCCGGGCCGGGTGGGGTCAGCGCGCTCCCCGTCCGGCGGTTCGGCGCCCTCGGTGGGGACGTAGGGGTTGCCGAGGGCGACGACGCCGGCCTCGGCGACCTTGTGCATCCGGTGGGTGCGGATGAGGACCTCGGCGACGGCGCCGTCCGGTCCGGCGACGGCGGTGTGCAGCGACTGGTAGAGGTTGAACTTGGGGGCCGCGATGAAGTCCTTGAACTCCGAGATCACCGGGGTGAAGCAGGTGTGCAGTTCGCCGAGGACGCCGTAGCAGTCGGCGTCCTCGGGGACCAGGACCAGCAGCCGTCCGAAGTCGGTGCTGCGCAGTTCGGCGCGTTTGAGGCAGACGCGGTGGACGGAGACGAAGTGGCGGGGCCGGATGAGGACCTCCGCCGGGATGTCCGCCTCGCGCAGCACCGAGCGGAACTGCTCGGCGATGGCCTCCAGGGCGGTGCAGGCGGTCGCGTTCCCGGCGATCAGGGCGCGGGTGCGCTCGTACTCCTCGGGGTGGAGGATCGCGAAGACCAGGTCCTCCAGTTCGGTCTTGAGCGCCTGTACGCCGAGCCGTTCGGCGAGCGGGATGAGGACGTCCCGGGTGACCTTGGCGATACGGGCCTGCTTCTCGGGGCGCATCACCCCGAGGGTGCGCATGTTGTGGAGCCGGTCCGCGAGTTTGATCGACATCACCCGGACGTCGTTGCCGGTGGCGACGAGCATCTTGCGGAAGGTCTCCGGCTCGGCGGCGGCCCCGTAGTCGACCTTCTCCAGTTTGGTGACGCCGTCCACGATGTAGCAGACCTCGGCGCCGAACCCGGCCTTGACCTGATCCAGCGTCACCTCGGTGTCCTCGACGGTGTCGTGGAGGAGGGAGGCGGTCAACGTGGTGGTCTCCGCGCCCAGTTCGGCGAGGATCAGGGTGACGGCGAGGGGGTGCGTGATGTACGGCTCGCCGCTTTTGCGGAACTGGCCCCGGTGGGACGACTCCGCGAGCACGTAGGCCCGGTGCAGCGGATCGAGGTCGGCGTCGGGGTGGTGGGCACGGTGGGCTTCCACGACATGGCCGATGGCGTCCGGCAGGCGGTCCCGGCCGTTGGGTCCCATCAGGGCGGCACGGCCGATGCGGCGGAGGTCGATGCGCGGGCGCCCCCGCCGCCGGCTGTGGGCACCAGGGTTCGCGGCCTCTGCAGTCATGGGCACCTCCGGCGGCGTCGACCGGCGAAGGGGAGGATCGGATCGCTTCTCCCGGCCGGTGCTTGATGCTACCGAGCCCACCACGCGCCGCAGTCCCGCTCTCGCCCAGCGTGAAACGGATCACCCATTCGAGCGATGGCCAGGGAACGGCGAACGTGAGAAAGGGCTAAAGTGTCCCGCTTCGCGCCGGGCGGCGCACCCGTCCCGTGCGGAGCACGGGCACAGGAGAGAGGTCAGCCGTCGAGCAGGGCGGGCGCGATGCGCCCCTCGGCGACGATGACCGCCGGACCCGTCATCTCGATCTCGCCGTCCGGCCGCTCGGTGATCACCAGCCGCCCGCCGGGCAGATCGACGGTGTACGCGACGGGCACTCCGGTCGCGGCCGGGTCCGCGCCGTCCCTGCGGGCGGCGGCGACGGCGACCGCGCAGGCGCCGGTGCCGCAGGAGCGGGTCTCGCCCGAGCCGCGCTCGTGCACCCGCATGGCGACATGGCGCTCGCCCCGGTCGACGACGAACTCCACGTTCACCCCGTCCGGGTAGACCGCGGCGGGCTCGAAGGCGGGGGCGGCCGTCAGCTCGCCCGCGTGGGCCAACTCCTCGACGAAGGCGACCGCGTGGGGGTTGCCCATGTTGACGTTGCGGGCGGGCCAGCTCCGCCCGCCGACCGTGACGGTGACGCCCTCGGCGGGCAGCAGGGCGCGGCCCATGGAGACGGTGACATCGCCCTCGGCCGAGCCGGTGCCGGGCTTCGCCAGGTGGACGCGCTTGACGCCGCCCCGGGTGGCGACGGCGAACTCGCCCGAACCCGCGTGGCCGGCGTGCTGGAGGTAGCGGGCGAAGACGCGGACGCCGTTGCCGCACATCTCGGCGACGGAACCGTCCGCGTTCCGGTAGTCCATGAACCACTCGGCCTCGCCGGCCAGGTGCCGGGCCTCGGGGTGCGCGGCGGAGCGGACGACGCGCAGCAGGCCGTCGCCGCCGATGCCGGCCCGGCGGTCGCAGAGCCGGGCGACGAGGGGCGCGGGCAGATCGATAACGCCGTCCGGGTCGGGGACGATCACGAAGTCGTTCTCGGTGCCGTGGCCCTTGAGGAAGGGGAGGTGCGAGGTCTGCGCGGTGGTCACGCCCTCCATCGTACGAGCCGCCGCCGACAGCGCGTCCGGTGGTCGGGGCGGGCACGGCTCGGGGCGGGCCACCGGGTGCGCCCGGCTCGGCGCAGGCGGGGGTGGGCGGGGGCCGGCGGGCCCGGATCAGCGCAGGCGGGCGACGCGCCAGACGGCGAGGGCGACCAGCAGCGCGCCCGCGCCCACGTACAGCGCGATGACCCGCCAGTCGGGCCGTTCGCCGGAGCCCCGCTGCGGCAGCCCGGGCCAGGTGTGGCCCACCCGCCGGGCGGCCATCACGCCCCAGCCCGCGGCGCAGCAACTGATCAGGAGCCCCAGCATGGCGACGACCGCGCCGCCGTCACCGGTGCCGAAGGCGAGCGGGAAGGCGAACATCAGCGAACCGAGGGCGGCGAGGCCCACGATGGGGGCGAGCTGCCAGAAGCGCAGCCGGCGCTGCGGGCGGAGTTCGACCTCGACCTCGACCTCGTCCGCGAGCACGTCCTGCTCGTCCGGACCGTCGGGGGTCAGCCCCGACGTGCCCGCTGCGGCGTCTCGGCGTTCCCGCTCGGTGTCGCGAGGGCCGGCCTCCATCGCCACGCGCCCTCCCCACTCGGACTCAACTGTCGATCGATGCTCGATGATGGCACGCCCGCGAAGGGCGACATGACGGCCGGAGCATCCCGATGCCATGACGTGATCAGGCTGTGACCGCTCGTTCGATCAACGCCAGCGCGCGGTGCGGAAGTTCCCCGCGGTCGGCCGCCGCGCCGCTGAGCCAGGTCACCCGCGGGTCGCGGCGGAACCACGAGTCCTGGCGGCGCGCGAAGCGCTTGGTGGCGCGCACCGTCTCCTGCCTCGCGTGGAGTTCGGTGCACTCGCCGGCGAGCGCGGCCAGCACCTGCTGGTACCCGAGGGCGCGCGAGGCGGTGCGCCCCTCGCGCAGTCCGCGCGCCTCCAGGGCGCGGACCTCGTCCACGAGCCCGGCCTCCCACATGCGGTCCACCCGGGTGGTGATGCGCTCGTCGAGTTCGGGGCGCGCGACGTCGACGCCGATCTGCACGGTGTCGTAGACGGATTCATGGCCGGGGAGGTTGGCGGTGAACGGCCTGCCGGTGATCTCGATGACCTCCAGCGCGCGCACGATCCGGCGGCCGTTGCCGGGCAGGATCGCGGCGGCCGCCTCGGGGTCGGCGGCGGCGAGCCGGGCGTGCAGCGCGCCGGGGCCGTCGGCCTCCAGCTCGGCTTCGAGCCGGGCGCGGACCTCCGGGTCGGTGCCGGGGAACTCCAGGGCGTCGATCGCGCCCCGGACGTACAGCCCCGAACCGCCGACGAGGACGGGGGTGCGCCCCTCGGCGAGCAGCCGGTCGATCTCGGCGCGGGCGAGGCGCTGGTACTCGGCGACGCTCGCGGCCTCGGTCACGTCCCAGATGTCGAGGAGCCGGTGCGGGACGCCGCCGCGTTCCTCCTCGGTCAGTTTGGCGGTGCCGATGTCCATGCCCCGGTAGAGCTGCATGGAGTCGGCGTTGACCACCTCGCCGTCCAGGTGCCGGGCGAGGAAGACGCCCAGATCGGACTTGCCGGCCGCGGTCGGGCCGACGACGGCGATGACCCGCGGCGCGGGAGCTGCGCTTCTCACCGCCCCAGTCTCGCAAACCGCGGGGCGCGCTCCGACCGGGCGGGGCGGCGGGGGACGGCACCGGAGCGGGCGGCGCGGGTAGGCTGAGGAACCGACACGGGAGTTTTGTCACACTTTCCGGCACGGCGTCCCGTTCGAAGCGGATCATGGATCACCGATCACGGTTTACGGAAGGAAGGTGGCCGATGGGCTTCCTGGACAACCTGAAGGCCAAGCTCGCCCCCGCCAAGGACAAGGTCACGGACCTCGCCCAGCAGCACGAGGGCAAGATCGGCCAGGGTCTGGACAAGGCCGCGCGGACGGTCGACGACCGGACCAAGGGCAAGTACAGCGACAAGATCGAGACGGGTACGGGGAAGGCGAAGGACGCCCTCGGGCGCATCGCGCACCCGGAGACGCCGGAGGGCGGGAACCGCCCGCCGTCCGCCTGAGCGCACCCCCGTTGCGGCCCTCTCAGCCGCGGAGCCCCGGGTTCCGCGGCTGAGGCGTGTCCGGGCCCGGGGGGTCACGCCCAGGTGGCGACGTAATAGCCGACGCCGTAGGGCGCGTCCTCGTACAGCAGGCGCCCGTCCAGGCCGGCGCCCTCCGCCGCGCCCGCGAGGACCTGCCAGGGGGTCCGCCCCGACACCTTGAGCTGCCGCGCGAGGTCCGGGTCGAGGGCGCCGAGGGCCGCGAGGTCGGCCGATCCGAGCGCGCGGGCGGCCTCCGCGTCGAAGCCTGCGGCCCGCTCGTCGAGGTAGCCAGGCGCCTTGACCGTCCGGCAGGCGCTGCCGTCCCCCATCACCAGCAGGGCGACCCGCTCCTCCCGTGCCGCGAGTCCGCGGCCCGTCTCGGCGCAGCCGGCCGCGTCGGCGTTCTCGTCCACGCCCAGCCCTTCGACGTGGCACGCGTCCCAGCGGGCCCGCTCCAGCAGCCACGCCCCGACCGCCAGCGAGGCCGGCAGCTCCCGGTCCGCCGCCCCGCCGGTCCCGTGGCCGAGACGTACGCCGAGGTCCACCCCGAAGCCCCGGAAGGACCCGCCGGCCCCGCCCGGGTGCACACCGGGAGCCGTCCCCCCGGCGGGTCCGACGACCACGAGCAGCTCGGGCCGGGAGGCGGCCAGCACGCCCACGGCGTCGGCGCAGGCGTCCCGCAGCCCCTCCAGCTCGGCGGCGGCCCCGGCCGCGACCTCGGGCACGAGCAGCGGCGGACAGGGGCACACGGCGGCGGCGACAAGCATGATCGCCACCCTAGCCCGTGCGCCCGCCCGCACCCTGCGGGCGGGCCGGCCCGGCGGGGCACGCCACCGCGCCGGGCCCGGGCAGCGCCCCTGTCTGGTCGCCCCCGGGCGGAGCGGCCCGTGCCGGGTGGTCCGGCGGGGGCCGCGCCGGCGCGCGGCCTGCTCGCAGCGAACCGGCCCCGGCACGCCCACGCGGGCCGGCGCAACACCCCGGCGGGCGCGGCCCGCGCCCCCGCACACACCTGTGGGCCCGTCGCGCTCCCACCGGTCCAG
>NZ_JBEXXN010000025.1:0-96363 GCF_040630445.1 Streptomyces sp. NPDC005805 | reverse complement strand
CCGATCTTAGAAGATGTCCGGGTGGTCCTCGAAGCGCAGCAGATTGAAGGCACCTGCCAGTCCAGGATGCTCACCCGCCGAGAACGGCAGTACCTGTACCCGGGCACCACGCTCCGCGCGGTGTCCTCAATCGCCGGACGGGCTGAAAAGCCCTCCGGCGCCAAGGGCGTCAGCCCAGCCCCGGCCCCCGCACCGGAATCGCCGTGAACGTCGGCGCCGGAGCCGGCTCCGTGAAGAAGTCGTTCCCCTTGTCGTCCACCACGATGAACGCCGGGAAGTCCTCCACCTCGATCCGCCAGACCGCCTCCATGCCGAGCTCCTCGTACTCGACGACCTCGACCTTCTTGATGCAGTCCTGCGCCAGCCGCGCCGCCGGGCCGCCGATCGAGCCCAGGTAGAAGCCGCCGTGCGCCCCGCACGCGTCCGTGACCTGCTTCGAGCGGTTGCCCTTCGCCAGCATGATCTTCGAGCCGCCCGCAGCCTGGAACTGCTCCACGTAGGAGTCCATCCGGCCCGCCGTCGTCGGCCCGAAGGACCCCGACGCGTACCCCTCCGGCGTCTTCGCCGGGCCCGCGTAGTAGACCGGGTGGTCCTTCAGGTACTGCGGCATGTCCTCGCCCGCGTCCAGCCGCTCCTTGATCTTCGCGTGCGCGATGTCGCGCGCGACGACCAGCGGGCCGGTCAGCGAGAGCCGGGTCTTGACCGGGTACTTGGTCAGCTCCGCCAGCATCTCGTCCATCGGCCGGTTGAGGTCGATCCTCACGACCTCGCCCTCCTCCGCGAGCTGCTCGTCCGTGGTGTCGGGCAGGAAGCGCGCCGGGTCCTTCTCCAGCTGCTCCAGGAAGACGCCCTCCGCCGTGATCTTCGCGACCGCCTGGCGGTCGGCGGAGCAGGAGACCGCGACGGCCACCGGCAGGGACGCGCCGTGGCGCGGCAGCCGGACCACGCGCACGTCGTGGCAGAAGTACTTGCCGCCGAACTGCGCGCCGATGCCGATCTTCTGGGTCAGCTCGAAGACCTTCTTCTCCAACTCCTCGTCCCGGAAGCCGTGCCCGAGCTCGGAGCCCTCGGCGGGCAGCTCGTCCAGGTAGTGCGCGGAGGCGTACTTCGCGGTCTTCAGCGCGAACTCGGCGGAGGTGCCGCCCACCACGATTGCCAGGTGGTACGGCGGGCACGCGGCGGTGCCCAGCGAGCGGATCTTCTCCTCCAGGAACCTCATCATGCTCGCCTCGTTGAGGACGGCCTTGGTCTCCTGGTAGAGGAAGGACTTGTTCGCCGAGCCGCCGCCCTTCGCCATGAAGAGGAACTTGTACGCGCCGCCGTCGGTCGCGTACAGCTCGATCTGCGCGGGCAGGTTGGAGCCGGTGTTCTTCTCCTCCCACATGGTCAGCGGCGCCATCTGCGAGTAGCGGAGGTTCAGCTCGGTGTAGGCGTCGTAGATGCCCCGGGAGAGCGCCTCCTCGTCCCCGCCGGAGGTCAGGACGTTCTGGCCGCGCTTGCCCATGACGATCGCGGTGCCGGTGTCCTGGCACATGGGCAGCACCCCGGCCGCCGCGATGTTCGCGTTCTTCAGCAGGTCGAGCGCGACGAACTTGTCGTTGGACGACGCCTCGGGGTCGTCGATGATCCGGCGGAGCTGGGCGAGGTGCGCGGGGCGGAGGAAGTGCTGGATGTCCTTGATCGCCTCGGCCGCGAGGGTGCGCAGGGCCTCCGGCTCGACCTTGAGGAAGGTGCGCCCGTCGGCCTCGAAGGTGGAGACACCCTCGGAGGTCACCAGCCGGTACGGGGTGGTGTCCTCGCCCAGCGGGAGCAGATCCGTATACGCGAACTCCGGCATGTCGCCCATTCCTCACTTCACAGACAGCAGCGTGCCTCCGTTGGCAGCGCCATCCAGGGTAGGGCGAGCCCCGGAGCCGGACCTTGTGAGGTAAGGCTCACTTGCCGCCGCCCCGGTCCGGGCCCGGCTCCGGCTCCTGTCCCTGTCCGGTTCCGCGCCGCGCCGCGCCGTGTGCCACCCCTGGTCGCGATCTATCGCGTTTCGCTACGCTGGTTCCGTGGACCTCGAGAAGCACTCCCAGAAGCCGGCCGCCCCCGCCGACGCCGAGCCGGCCCTCCGTGCGTCCGACGCCGACCGGGACCGCATCGCGGACATCCTGCGGGACGCGCTCGCCGAGGGCCGGCTGGACGCCGAGGAACACGCCGAGCGGATCGACGCGGTCTACCGCGCCAAGACCATGGGCGAACTGGAGCCCCTGGTGCGGGACCTGCCCGCGACGGGGCACCGGTCCGCCGCGGCCGCCCGCGCCGAGGACGGGGACGACACCGCACCCGCGGAGAACCTGGTCGCCGTCTTCTCCGGCTCCACCCGCAAGGGCCGCTGGCGCGTCGGCCGCCGCACCAACGCCTTCTCCCTCTTCGGCAGCGTCGAGATCGACCTGACCCAGGCGCTGTTCCGCCAGCGCCTCACCGTCATCAACGCGACGTCGATCTTCGGCAGTGTGGAGATCCGCGTCCCGGAGAACATCACCCTGCGGGGGAGCGGCACGGGTGTCTTCGGCAGCTTCGAGGTGGTGACCCTGGAGGCGGAGGACCCGGAGGCTCCGGTCGTGGTCGTCAACGGGTACTCGGTTTTCGGCAGCGTCGAGGCGAAGCCCAAGCGGGGGCGCAGGATCTCCGACCTCCACGGCCGCCTGCGCAAACACCTGGGCTGAACACCCGGCGCGTGCGGGGGATTTCACGCCGTGCGCGGCCGCGCGTGATCCCGCGCCTCCCGGCGGTGTGCCACTCAGTGCATAGGCGTGCGCACAGCGGGTAGGGACTGCTGCATCGTCTCTCGCTCGCGAATTCGTCGTCAGGAGTAGACCGTGCTGCAACTGCCGCCTCAGTCCCTGCAGGTAGCCGCGCAGGTAGCCGCCGTTCCCCGCCAGCGCGTCCCCACCCGGGACGACGAGGCCGGGCCCTGGCACGCGGAGGCGGCCTGCCGCCGCGACGAGGCGGGGCTGTTCTTCGCGCCGTCGAAGGAGCCCACGGCCGCGCGGCTGTCCCGCGAGGAGGCGGCCAAGCGGGTCTGCGCCCGCTGTCCCGTGATGATCGAGTGCCGTGAGCACGCCCTCCTCCAGCCCGAGCCGTACGGCGTCTGGGGCGGGCTCACCGCGGCCGAGCGGCGGGTGGTGCTGGCCCGGCGGCGCCGGCGCGAGACGGAGGTCAAGAAGCCCGCGTCCGCGGCCTGAGACGCGTCGCGCGGGCCGGGCCGCCTCGTTCCGCCGCGCGGTTCGGGCAGGACACGCGCGACACCGGCGGCCCGCCGCACACCCCGCACCACGGTCGTACGCAACGCGAGAGGCGCCCCTCCGCACAGGGGCGCCTCTCGTGTGCGCGTTCGCCGTGGCCGTGAGCCGGTCGCCGCGACGCGGCCGCGGCGACCGGGGCCGCCGCGCCTACTGCGCGCGGTCGAAGTCGATCTGGCTGTACGCGCGCAGCTTGGAGAGCCGGTGCGTCGAGTCGATCTGGCGGATGGTGCCCGACTTGGACCGCATCACCAGGGACTGCGTGGTCGCCGTCTCGGCCCGGTAGCGCACCCCGCGCAGCAGCTCGCCGTCGGTGATGCCGGTGGCCACGAAGAAGACGTTCTCGCCGCTGACCAGGTCGTCGGTGGAGAGCACCCGGTCGAGGTCGTGCCCGGCGTCGATCGCGCGCTGCCGCTCCTCGTCGTCCTTCGGCCACAACTTGCCCTGGATCACACCGCCCAGGCACTTGATCGCGCAGGCCGAGATGATGCCCTCGGGCGTACCGCCGACACCGAGCAGCAGGTCGACGCCGGTGCCCTCCTTGACGGCCATGATCGAGCCCGCGACGTCGCCGTCCGAGATGAACTTGATCCGGGCGCCCGTCTCGCGGATCTCCTTGACGATGCCCTCGTGGCGCGGGCGGTCCAGGATGACCACGGTGACATCCTCGGGGGAGGAGTTCTTCGCGCGGGCGACGCGGCGGATGTTCACCGAGACCGGGGCGTTGATGTCGACGAAGTCGGCGGCCTCGGGGCCGGTGACCAGCTTGTCCATGTAGAAGACCGCGGACGGGTCGAACATGGTCCCGCGGTCGGCGGCGGCCAGCACGGCGATGGCGTTCGGCATGCCCTTGGCCGTCAGCGTGGTGCCGTCGATCGGGTCCACGGCGATGTCGCACTCGGCGCCGGTGCCGTCGCCGATGCGCTCGCCGTTGAACAGCATCGGCGCCTCGTCCTTCTCGCCCTCGCCGATCACGACGACGCCGTTCATCGAGACGGTCGAGACGAGGGTCCGCATGGCTTTGACGGCGGCGCCGTCGGCGCCGTTCTTCTCGCCGCGGCCGACCCAGCGGCCGGCGGCCATGGCGGCGGCCTCGGTGACCCGGACGAGCTCAAGGGCGAGGTTGCGGTCGGGGGCCTCGGGTGAGACCTCCAGTTGGGACGGCAGCTGATGCTCGGTCATCGGGAGCGCACCTTTCTGTACGACGCGACGGCCGTAGGTAAAGAGGGTGGTGCCGACTCTATCGGTACATCGACAAACTGAGCAGAGGGGGCCACGTTTGAGCACGGACCCCGGATGCGACCATAGGCGGCGTGGCAGGCAATCGAGGCAGACAGACAATCCGCGGCATGATCCAGTCGATGGCGGTCATCGGCATCGTCGTGGCCGGTATCTACATGCTGGTCCCGCACGACGAGAACGCGGACCCGATCAAGGAGCAGGACTACCGCGTCGAACTCCTGACGGCGCGCCGCGCCGCCCCGTACCCGATCGCGGCCCCCGAGGGTCTGGGCACCGGCTGGAAGGCCACCTCGGTGCGGTTCGACGGCGCGGACGCCCACGCGTGGCACCTCGGCTTCCTGGACCCGGACCGCCAGTACGTGGCCGTCAAGCAGTCCTCGGCCGAACCCCGTGACAAGTACGTCCGCGAGGTGACCCACGAGGCGCGCCCGACCAAGGAGACCCGCACGGTCGGCGAGCGGACCTGGCAGCGCTGGGAGGGCCCGAAGTACGACGCCCTGGTGCTGACCGCCGACGGCGCGACCACGGTCGTCCTGGGCACGGCCTCCGAGGACCGGCTCGCCGAGATGGCCGGCGCGCTGGTCGCCGAGCGCGGCGAGAAGCCGTCCGCCGCCCCCTCCGCGTCGTAGGCGGAGCCCGCCGAAGGGCGACCTGACCCGGCTCACCCCGCATCGGGCTGTGTGAGTCGGGTCACGTGCGCCCGCATTTTTGTTGAACTTTAATCAAATGCGGTACCGTGGGGCTCGTTAGTTGGTTGGCCCATGATTCGCCCCCGGGAAGGTTCCCATGTCCCTCGTTCTTGACCCCACCGCGCAGGACCTGCTGTTCCGCGAGGCCCGTACCGCGAACACCTTCACCGGCGAGCCGGTGACCGACGAGCAGGTCCAGGCGATCTACGACCTGGTCAAGTACGGCCCGACCGCCTTCAACCAGACCCCGCTGCGCATCGTGCTCGTCCGCAGCGAGGAGGCCCGCGAGCGCCTGGTCGCGCACATGGCCGAGGGCAACCAGCCCAAGACCCGCACCGCCCCGCTGGTCGCGATCCTGGCCGCCGACAACGAGTTCCACGAGGAACTGCCGGCCCTGCTCCCGCACTTCCCGCAGGCCAAGGACATGTTCTTCAGCGAGCGCCCGGCCCGTGAGCCGGCCGCCCTGCTCAACGCCGCCCTCCAGGCCGCCTACTTCATCGTCGGCGTCCGCGCCGCCGGCCTCGCGGCCGGCCCGATGACCGGCTACGACGCCGCGGGCATCCAGAAGGAGTTCCTCGACGGCGACCACACCCCGCTGATGGTCGTCAACATCGGCCGCCCCGGCGAGGACGCCTGGTTCCCGCGCTCCCCGCGGCTCGCGTACGACGAGGTCGTCACCACGGTCTGAGGCGCCCCCGGCCGCCCCCCTGTAGGGCGTTCGCGGCCGCATACGCTCATGGCACGGCGAAGGCCGCCGCTCCCGGTCCTCCCGGGAGCGGCGGCCTTCGCCGTACGCGTGCGTGCGGGCCGGTGCCCGCTACTCGCTGTCCGCCGACGCGCCCTCCGGCGGCGCGGACTCCGCCAGCGCCGCGTCCAGGCGCGCCCGGGCGCCCTCCAGCCAACGCCGGCAGACCTTGGCCAGCTCCTCGCCGCGCTCCCACAGGGCGAGCGACTCCTCCAGCGTGGTCCCGCCCGCCTCCAGCCGGCGCACGACCTCGATCAGCTCGTCCCGTGCCTGCTCGTAGCCGAGCGCGGCCTCTTCCGTCTTGGCAGCCATGTGATCCACCCTAAATTTGAGCCTGCTGAGCCTGCTGAGCCTGCTGAGCCTGCTGAGCCTGATCTGCCCGATGAGCCTGACGCCCCCGAGGTCCCCGGCGTCCCCGCTGTCCCCAGGGCCTCACTCCTCCACCCGGACCGCGAACTCGCCCTCGGCGACCCGGGCCCGCAGCCCGTCCCCCGCCGCGACCTCCTCAGGGGAGCGCACCACCGCGCCGTCCGCCCGCTGGAGCACCGCGTACCCCCGCTCCATCGTGGCCGCGGGGGAGAGGGAGAGGACCCGGGCGCTCGTGTGCGCCAGCTCCGAGTCCGCCCGGTCCAGGAGGTGGCCGAAGACCCGGCGGCCCCGCGCCAGCAGGGCGTCCACCTCGTCCTCGCGCTGCTCCACCATCCGCTGCGGATGCTCCATGGACGGCCGGGCCAGCGCGTGCGCGAGGCCGCGTTCCTCGCGGTCCAGCAGCCCCCGCACCGTGCGCAGCGCCCGGTCCCGCAGCATGCCCACCCGCTGGAGCTCCTCGCCGACGTCCGGGACGACCTTCTTCGCCGCGTCCGTCGGGGTCGACGCCCGCAGGTCCGCCACCAGGTCGAGGAGGGGGGTGTCCGGTTCGTGGCCGATGGCCGAGACGACCGGCGTCGAGCAGTCGGCCACCGCCCGCACCAGCTGCTCGTCCGAGAACGGCAGCAGATCCTCGACGCTGCCGCCGCCCCGGGCCACGATGATCACGTCCACGTCCGGGTGGTCGTCCAGCTCCTTCACCGCCTGGACCACCTGCGTCACGGCGTGGACACCCTGGACGGCGACGTTCCGCACCTCGAAGCGGACCTGGGGCCAGCGCCGGCGCGCGTTCTCCAGGACGTCCCGTTCGGCGGCCGAGGCGCGCCCGCACACCAGGCCCACCCGGTGCGGCAGGAACGGGAGCGCCCACTTCCGGTCGGCGGCGAACAGGCCCTCCGCGCCCAGCGCCCGCTTCAACTGCTCCAGCCGCGCCAGCAGTTCACCGATGCCGACCGGCCGTATCTCCGTCGCGCGCAGCGAGAGCTGGCCCCGGGGCGCGTACCACTCCGGCTTGGCGAGCACCACCACCCGCGCCCCCTCCGCGACCACGTCGGCGACCGCGTCGAAGACCTGCCGGAAGCAGGTGACGCCCACCGAGATGTCGTACGAGGGGTCGCGCAGGGTCAGGAACACGACACCCGCGCCCGGGCGCCGCGAGAGCTGGGTGATCTGCCCCTCCACCCACACCGAGCCGAGGCGGTCGATCCACCCGCCGATGAGGCGGGACACCTCGCCGACGGGCAGGGGCGTCTCCGCGGACGTGTTGAGAGCCATACGGGGGAGCGTATCGGCCGCCTGTGACAATCCCGGCGTCCCGAACCGGCCGCGTGCCCCGGCCCCGTGCCCGTGTCCCGGGCCCGTGCTCCCCCTCACCCCGTCCCGCGCCGCCCCCACTGCACCGAGAGCACCACCAGCCCCACCCCCAGCCACACCACGCCCACCACCTGAGCCGAGGCCGCCGCCTCCACGATCACCGCGACCAGCACCGCCGTGCCCACCAGCGGCACCACCAGATGCCGCAGCCAGTCCGGCGGCCCGTCCATCCGGCGCACCACGAACCAGCCGACCACACTCGCGTGGAGCAGCACGAACGCCGTCAGCGCCCCGATGTCCACCACCGACACCAGAAGATCCAGACCGTCGTCCCGCTGGGCCGCCCACACCGCGGCGACCATCGTCACCACCGCCGCGACCAGCAGGGCCAGCCGCGGAACCCCGCCGTCCGTCCGGGCCAGCGCCCCCGGCAGCCGCCGGTCGCGGGCCATCGCGAACAGCAGCCGCCCGGCCGCCGCCTGCCCCGCCAGCGCCGCGAAGGCCGCCCCGATCGCCTTGCTCACCGCCACCAGGTCGTGCAGCCAGGTCCCGACCGAGGCGTCCACCGCGTCGTAGAACGCCGCCCCCTGCCGGGCCGGCTCCGCCGCCAGTTCCGCCGAGGACACCGGGGTGAGCAGCGCCGCCAGATACGTCTGGAGGACGAACAGGGTGCCCGCGAGCCCCAGGCAGAACAGCACCGCCCGCGCCACCTTCCGCGAGCCGCCCGTCACCTCCTCCGCGAAGGAGACGATCGCGTCGAACCCGAGGTAGGAGAGGACCGCGACCGACACCGCGCCGAGGACCGCAGCCAGGGAGAAGGCCGCGTCACCCGTCAGGGGCGACAGCCAGTCCCGCCGCGGCCCGTCCGCGACCAGCACCGACACCGCCGCGGCCACGAAGACCAGCAGCACCGCGATCTCCATCGCCAGCACCGCGAAGCCCACCCGGGCCGCCGCCCGCACGCCCCACAGGTTCAGCGCGGTGGTCACCACCACGGCGATCGCCGTCCACACCCACCGGTCCACCGCCGGAACCAGCGCCTCCATGGCGATCCCCGAGAACAGATACGCCACCGCGGGGATCAGCAGATAGTCCAGCATCGCCATCCACCCGGCGACGAACCCCGGCGCCTCGCCCAGCCCCTTGCGGGCGTAGGTGAACACCGACCCGGCCTGCGGCGCGACCCGGACCATCTGCGCGTAGCTCGAAGCGGTGAACGCCATGGCGACCGTCGCGACGAGGTAGACCAGCGCGACCGCGCCGCCCGACTTCGCGTCCAGGGTGCCGAACACGCCGACGGGCGCCATGGGCGCGATGAAGAGCAGCCCGTACACGACCAGGTCCCGGAACCCCAGCGTCCGCCGCAGCTCGCTGTGCCCCGGACCCGGCTCCTGCCAGGGGCGCCGCCCCGGTCCCCGCCCGGCCCTGCCCGCCGTGGCCCGCCGCATGGTGTCCCTCCCGCTGCCGTCCCCGGGCGCCCCGGGCGCGTCGCCGGCGTGCCGGGCCCGCCGTACCGTCCCGGGCCAGTCTGCGGCCGGGCGCCGATTACCTGCCCGTTCTGGGCGGCCTTACGATGGGACGCATGACTGCTGCGCCGACTGCCCGACGCGTCCTCCTCGCCGCTCCCCGCGGCTACTGCGCGGGAGTCGACCGCGCCGTGATCGCCGTGGAGAAGGCCCTGGAGCAGTACGGGTCGCCCATCTACGTCCGCCACGAGATCGTCCACAACAAGTACGTCGTGCAGACCCTGGAGAAGAAGGGCGCGATCTTCGTCGAGGAGACGGCGGAGGTCCCCGAGGGCTCGATCGTCATGTTCTCGGCCCACGGCGTCGCCCCGACCGTCCACGCGGAGGCCGCCGAGCGCAAGCTCGCCACCATCGACGCGACCTGCCCGCTGGTCACCAAGGTCCACAAGGAGGCCGTGCGCTTCGCCAAGGAGGACTACGACATCCTCCTGATCGGCCACGAGGGCCACGAGGAGGTCATCGGCACCTCCGGCGAGGCCCCCGAGCACATCACCCTCGTCGACGGCCCGGACGACGTGGCCAACGTCGAGGTCCGCGACCCGGACAAGGTCGTCTGGCTCTCCCAGACCACGCTCTCGGTCGACGAGACGATGGAGACGGTCGGCGCGCTGAAGACCAAGTTCCCCGGTCTGATCTCCCCGCCCAGCGACGACATCTGCTACGCCACGCAGAACCGCCAGATCGCGGTGAAGCAGATGGGCGCCGAGGCGGACCTCGTGATCGTCGTCGGCTCCAAGAACTCCTCCAACTCCGTCCGCCTGGTCGAGGTCGCCCTCGGCGCCGGCGCCAAGGACGCCCACCTGGTCGACTTCGCCGAGGAGATCGACGAGGCATGGCTGGAGGGCGTCTCGACGGTCGGCGTGACCTCGGGCGCCTCCGTGCCGGAGGTGCTGGTGGAGGGCGTGCTGGAGTGGCTCTCCCAGCGCGGTTACGAGGACGTCGAACTGGTCAAGGCGGCCGAGGAGTCCATCACCTTCTCCCTCCCGAAGGAGCTCCGCCGCGATCTGCGCGCGGAGGCGGCGAGGCTGTCGGGGCAGTGACGCGCGGGCCGGCCGGGGCGGTGGTGCTCCGGGTAGCCCGGTCCGCCCCGGGGGGTGCTCTCCGGCCGTCCTCGCCGTCACGGTCGGCTCCGGGTCGTAACGTTGGGTCCATGAACGTCTTCGGAGTGGACATCGGCGGATCCGGGATCAAGGGCGCTCCCGTGGATCTGGAACGGGGCGACCTGGCCGAGGCGCGCCACAAGGTCCTCACCCCGCACCCGGCGACGCCGGACGCCGTCGCGGACGGGGTCGCCGAGGTGGTGGGGCACTTCGGCTGGAGCGGGCCGGTCGGCATCACCTTCCCCGGGGTCGTCACCCACGGGGTCACCCGTACCGCGGCCAACGTGGACAAGGGCTGGATCGACAAGGACGCGGCCCGGCTGCTGGGCGACCGGCTCGGCGGCCTGCCCGTGACGATCCTGAACGACGCGGACGCGGCGGGCGTCGCCGAGACGACCTTCGGCGCCGGGCGCGGCCGCAAGGGCACGGTCATCGTCCTCACCTTCGGCACCGGCATCGGCAGCGCTGTCTTCACCGACGGCCGCCTGGTGCCCAACACGGAACTCGGCCACCTGGAACTGCACGGCCACGACGCCGAGAAGCGGGCCTCCACCAAGGCCAAGGAGGACCACGACCTGAGCTGGGAGCACTGGGCCCGGCGGGTGACCAAGTACCTCGCGCACGTGGAGATGCTGTTCTCGCCCGAGCTGTTCGTGATCGGGGGCGGCGTCAGCCGCAAGGCCGAGAAGTTCCTGCCCCTGATCGAGGGCATCCGGGCGGAGATCGTCCCGGCCGAGCTGCAGAACAACGCGGGGATCGTGGGGGCGGCGATGGCGGCGGCCGGCCGCTGAGTGCCCGGCCGGGGCCGGGCGGGGCCGGGCTCAGCCCCTGGACGTCGGGCGGCGCACGGGGCGGGCCCGGTCGCCGCCGGTGCCGCCCCCCGGCCTGGCGGCTGCGGCCCCGGCCCCCTTCCGCCGCCGTCCCATCGCCCGCACCTTCCGCACACAGGTGATCAGCCCGGCGATCAGGGTGCCCCCGTACAGCCAGCCCGCGTGCACCGCGAGGGAGGTGATCACGGCCATCGTCTGCCCGCCGATACCGCCCTCGCCGCCGGAGATCGGCACGATGCCGACCGCGAAGGCGATGGGCACGATGACCGGCGCCATCACCAGGTCCGCTTCCCGTACCCAGAACGCGGTCAGGGCGCTGACCAGCAGGAACAGCACGCCGTACACCGCGGCCGAGCCGTCCAGCAGCAACCAGTCGAAGAAGCCCAGCACCAGCATCACGGCCGCGGCGAAGAGACCGGCGCCCAGCCCCGTCAGCCGGGGGTTCGGGAAGCGCCGCAGCGCGACGGCCGCCGGGCTCGCGGGCCGGGGGGCGCGGGCCGGCACCACGGGCACGGCGGGGCCGTCCGCGAGCGCCCCGCGCGCGGGAAGGGGCCCCCGGGCGGGCCGTTGCGTACGCTGCGGGCGCTGCCCGGCCCCGGGACGACGAGTCTTGTGCTGCTCCACCCTCACAACGTAGGTCTCCGGACACCGCCGTACAGGTACCAGACACGCCCTTTGGCCGACCTTGGCCGTGCGTTCGACCGCGGGCCGCGCCGAGCGGGCCCCGAGCCGGGGCGCGGGCGGGGCCGGGCCGGGTCCCGGCTGCCGTCACCGGCCGGCGCGGGCCGCCCGTAAACTGGGGGATCGGCCCACCACCCACCCACTCAGGAAGTCGCCAACGTGTCGCTCACGATCGGAATCGTCGGTCTGCCGAATGTCGGCAAGTCGACCCTGTTCAACGCCCTGACCAAGAACGACGTGCTGGCGGCCAACTACCCGTTCGCCACCATCGAGCCGAACGTGGGCGTGGTCGGTGTCCCCGACACCCGCCTGACGAAACTGGCCGAGATCTTCTCCTCCCAGCGGATCCTGCCCGCGACCGTCGACTTCGTCGACATCGCCGGCATCGTGCGCGGCGCGAGCGAGGGCGAGGGCCTGGGCAACAAGTTCCTGGCGAACATCCGCGAGTCCGACGCGATCTGCCAGGTCATCCGCGCCTTCAAGGACGAGAACGTCGTCCACGTCGACGGCAAGGTCTCGCCGAAGGACGACATCGAGACGATCAACACCGAGCTGATCCTCGCCGACCTCCAGACCATCGAGAAGGTCCTCCCGCGCCTGTCGAAGGAGGCGCGCATCAAGAAGGACGTGGCCCCGAAGGTCGCGGCCGTCGAGGCGGCGAAGGAGATCCTGGAGCGCGGCGACACCCTCTTCTCCCAGGGCGTCGTCCAGGGCTCCGAGAAGGCCGAGCTGCTGCACGACCTCCACCTGCTCACCACCAAGCCGTTCCTCTACGTCTTCAACGTGGACGAGGACGAGCTGACGGACGACGCCTTCAAGGACGAGCAGCGCGCCCTGGTCGCCCCGGCCGAGGCGATCTTCCTCAACGCCAAGCTGGAGGCGGACCTCGCCGAGCTGGACGACGAGGACGCGATGGAACTCCTCCAGTCCGTCGGCGCCGAGGAGCCCGGCCTCGCCATCCTCGCCCGCGTCGGCTTCGCCACCCTCGGCCTCCAGACCTACCTGACCGCCGGCCCCAAGGAATCCCGCGCCTGGACCATCAAGAAGGGCGCCACCGCCCCCGAGGCGGCCGGTGTGATCCACACCGACTTCCAGAAGGGCTTCATCAAGGCCGAGGTCATCTCCTTCCCCGACCTCGTCACCACCGGCTCCGTGGCCGAGGCCCGCGCCCAGGGCAAGGCGCGCATGGAGGGCAAGGACTATGTGATGCAGGACGGGGACGTGGTGGAGTTCCGGCATGGAGGAACCTCTGGGAGCGGGAAGAAGTAACCACGCCTCAGCACCCGCTTTCCCAGAACGAGAGCCCCGCGACCAGCCACTCCGGTCGCGGGGCTCCGTCGTTGACGCTCCGTCGGAAGAGCAGCTCGGGCTCAACTTCCCCGAAGCATCCGCAAGAAGAACGAGCCCCTCGCCGCGGTAGTCGGGGAGCCCGACTCCGCGGAGATCCCCGCCCCGCCGAGCACCGGCACACCTCCCGAACCCGGAGCGTCCACGGCGGGCCCGAGATCGGTGGTGCCCGGCGGTAGGTCCTCGGCGGGAGACCGGCTCAAGGTGGGGCGCATGCCGCCCAGGGCACGAAAAGCGCCGTCGGGGGCGCTCGGCGCGCGGGATCACCTCGGCCGGCTCAGGGGCGCCCGCCGGGTTGCTTCGAGTGGAGTCAACAAGTGGTGCACGGGTCTGCCCCGCCAGAGGCTGACGTACGCGGTGCCCGCCGAGCGACGCGGTGGCGGGCACCGCGTCGCTCGGAGCGGTCCCCGGCCCTCCAGGCACGGGGCGGGCGCAGTGACGAAGCACGGCGTTCCGCGGCCCCGGCGGCCCGAGGCGCACGCGGTACCAAGACCCCGGAGAAACGAGATCACATGGCAGAGAAGGACATCGGGACGGAGCCTCGGCCCTCCGCCCGGGAGAGCGGCGAGACCGTACGCCGGCGGACGCGGCACGGCTTCGCCCGGCGACGTTCATGGGGCGCGAGCACCGGGAGCACCCTGGTCGTGGCCGGCCTCGCCCTCCTGAGCGTGCTCGGCGCCGCCCCCGGCAGCGCCGCGCAGCCGACCGGGAAGGGACCCGCGCCGGGGGCGCCGCCCCGATTCGTGCCCGCTCCGTGCCCGGACACGCCGGAGCCCATCCCCGGACGGTGCGGGTTCCTGGAAGTGCCCGAGAACCGCGCCCACCGCAGCGGGCGGACCATCCGGCTGACCGTGGCCGTTGTTCCGGCCGCGACCACGAAACCCGCCGAGGACCCGGTCGTGTTCATGGAAGGGGGCCCAGGTGGTGACGCGATCGGCGCCATCCCCTTCCTGATCGACTCGGGCGTCAACCAGGATCGCGACCTGATCGTCATGACCCAGCGCGGCGCCCTCCACTCGCAGCCGAACCTCGCCTGTCCGGAGGTCGACCGCTTCAACGCCGAGGCCGTCGGCCTGCGCTACGACGCGCCCTCCACGGGGCAGCGCCTGGTGCGCGCGGCGAAGGCGTGCCGGGACCGCCTGACCGCCGCGGGTGTCGAGCTGAGCGCCTACAACACCACCGAGAACGCCGCCGACTTCGCCGACCTGCGCAAGGCACTGGGCCTCAAGAAGTGGAACGTCTACGGCTACTCGTACGGCACCGAACTCGCCCTCACCTACCTGCGCCGGCACCCGCAGGGCATCCGCTCGGTGGCGATCGACTCGGTGGTGCCCCCGCAGATCGTGAGCCTGCCGTGGACCTGGGACAGCGCCCGGGAGGGGATCGGTGAGATCCTCGCGGCCTGCGAGGCCCAGCCCCGCTGCAGGAGCCGCTACCCGGACCTTTCGCGTACCCTCACCCGGCAGGTCCGCCGCCTGGAGGCCCACCCCCTCACCCTCACCGTGCCGCCGCCGGGAGGAGGAGACCCGGTGAAGGTGGTCCTCGACGGGGGAGCCCTGGTGAACCTGCTGGTCGCCGACGGCTCCGTGCTGCCGGCCGCCGACGTTCCCGCGGCGCTCGACGAACTCGCCCACGGAAACCCCGAGCGCTTCGCGCGCGCCCGCGCTGCTGGTGCGCAGCCCGCCGTCGGCGAGTTCGCCCACGGACTGACGAACTCGGTGGCCTGCGCCGAGTGGGCGCCGGGCTTCTCGGAGGCCGACGTGCTCCGGGCGGGGCGCCGGGCCTTCCCCGGATGGCCGGACACGGTGCTGGCCCAGCCGCCGCAACTGCCTTTCCAGTACGACGTGTGCCGCGTCTGGGACGTCCCGGACCGCACCGCGGTCCAACGCGTGGCCACCTACAGCAAGGTGCCCACGCTCATCGTCAGCGGAACCTTCGACGCCAAGACCGGCGCGAGCTGGGGCCCCTACACGGGCCGCACGCTGCCTCGCTCGACCGCCGTGCGCATTCCCGGGATCGGCCACTTCGTGGTCCCCCAGTCGCCCTGCGCGCAGAGCGTCCTCGACTCCTTCCTCACCCGTCCCACCGCGCCCGACACCAGCTGCGTGGCAGGACTCAAGCCGAAACCGTTCACCATCACTCCCGAGCCGGAGACCCGATGATGTCCCTCCCCCCACCTCGCCACCCACGCACCACCCCCGGACGACTCCCCACCCTGCTGGCCGCCGCCACGACGGGAGCCCTTGTCGCCACCCTCGCCGCGACGCCCGCCCAGGCCGGACCCGGCCACGGGGCACCCCTCGGCACGGTCGCCCGCACGGTCGGTGACGCCCGCTTCGCGCCGGGCCCCTGCCCGCGGACGGCCGACCCGGTTCCCGCTCTGCAGACGGCCCGCTGCGGGACGCTCACCGTGCCCGAGAACCGTTCCCGGCCCAAGGGGCGGAAGATCACCCTGTCGGTCGCGGTCGTGCCCGCCGCCACCGGACGACCGGCACCCGACCCGATCGTGTGGTTCGCGGGCGGGCCCGGCGACGACGCGATCTCCGAGATCCAACTGGCGCTCGACGGCAACCTGAACCGCGACCGCGAACTCGTCTTCATGTCCCAGCGGGGCACCTACTCCGCCGACCCCGAACTCACCTGCCCCAACATCGACGAGTTCAACGCGCGCGCCCTCGGCCTCGTCTCCAACGCCCCGTCCACCGGACGCCTGCACGTCCGGGCCACCCGGACCTGCCGCGACCGCGTCGACGCCCGTGGCGCCGACCGCAGCACCTACAACGACATCGAGAGCTCAGCCGACTACGACGCCCTGCGCAGGACCCTGGGCCTCAAGCAGTGGAACGTGTTCGGCATCTCCTACGGCACCCACCTGGCGCTCAACTACATGCGCCTGCACCCGAAGGGCATCCGGTCGGTCGGCATCGACGGCGTCCTGCCACCGTCCATCGCCGGCGGGGCCCTCACCTGGAAGGCAGCACGGGAGGGCTTCGACGGCCTGTTCGAGGCGTGCGCGCGGCAGCCCGACTGCAACGCCCGCTACCCGCATCTGAAGGCCACCTTCCTGCGCCTCGTCAGCGAGCTGGAGGCCGACCCGATCACCACCACCGTCACCGTCCCGGTCCACCCGGAACCGGTGAAGGTGGTACTGGACGGGAGCAACCTGGTCACCTGGCTCACTTCCGCCACCCACGTGGCGGCCGGTGTGCCCCGCTCCATCGACGAACTCGCCCAGGGCAACCCGCAGCGGATCGCCGAACAGCTCGCGGGCGGCAGGTACAGCCCGCAGGCCATCGGGAGGGTCGCCCACGGCCTCGTCTACGGCATCTTCTGCAGCCAGTGGACCCCGTACGAGAGCGAAGCGGATGTGATCCGGGGCGGGCGGCAGGCGTTCCCGACGTTCCCCCGCTCGATGCTGGCCAACGCCCCGCAGCTCGCCTGGCTCCACGACGACTGCCGGGCCTGGAACGTCCCGGCGGCACCGCCCTGGATCCGGGACGTCACCCGCAGCGACATCCCGACCCTGCTCCTGTCCGGCGGTTTCGACGCCCAGACCGCACCGAGCAACGGCGCGTACGCCGCCCGCACCCTGAGCCGCTCCACCGCCGTCACGGTCCCCTACGTCGCCCACGTGGTCTTCGCGGACTCCACGTGCGCACAAACCATCACGACCTCCTTCTTCAGGACCCCGACCCGCCCGAACACCCGCTGCCTGGCGGGCCTCCAACCACCCCAGTTCGACATCGCCCCGTAGACCACCCGGCGACGCCCCACCCCGGCCGCAGCAATGCGGCCGGGAACCAGCGAACCAACGGACGTCCGTCCGTCGAGACCCGTGCATCGTGAAACGTGCAGGTGAGCTGACCTGGAGCGGACCATCGCCCGCCGAAGCGAACTGAACCCGTGACAAGGGGTCGGCTCCCGAGGGCCGGCCCTTGGTCATGTGCGGGCAGGGGTGGGTGTCGGGCCTCCCGGTCACCGGTCAGGCGTCCGCGGCCCGGATGTGACGGAAGTGGTACGTTATTCGGTACCACAGTCGGGAAGGGGTAGGTCATGTCGATAACCGCGAGTGAAGCCCGTAAGGCACTCTTTCCGCTGATCAAGAAGGTCAACGACAACCACGAGGCCATCGAGATCGTTTCCAAGCACGGCAATGCGGTGCTCGTCTCGGCCGAGGACTACGCGGCCCTGCGCGAAGGCTCGTACCTGCTGCGCTCTCCGGCGAACGCTCGCCGCCTGCTCAAGGCGTACGAGAACGCCCTGTCCAACATCAACGTGTCCGAACGGGATCTGATCGATCCCGACTCACCGGATGCGGCCCGTGAGGGTGCGGCGTGAGGCTTGTCTTCGAAGGTCAGGGCTGGGAGGACTACACGTCCTGGCTCAAGAACGACCGGAAGATACTCGCTCGGATCAACAAGCTCATCGAGGACGTCACGCTCGAACCCTTCACCGGGATCGGCAAGCCCGAGCCGCTGAAGTACCACTTGCCCGGGGCGTGGTCGCGGCGGATCGACGACGAGCACCGCCTTGTCTACCTGGTGACAGACAAGGAGACCATCATTCTCGCGGCCCGCTACCACTACTGACATCCCGACGCCTTCGCCTACGGCTTGCCAAGGGCGGGCGCGGAATCTCGGGTGGGCTGCGGTACCCGACGGAGGGTCAATCCGTCGGCTACCGGTCGGGTCAGCCGGAACTCGGCTTGGCCGCGACCTGGTTGACCAGGTCGCGGCACTTCGTGGTGTTTTTGAAGAGCGGTGCGAGGTAGGCCGCGGCGGGCCAGGTCCGCCTGGGCGGTGCGGAGTCGGGGCTCGGTGACCGTCAGGAACTCGCCACCCGACTCGCGGACCGCGCGGAGGATCTGGCGGGCCCGGGGCGGGTTCGGGATCGGGTGCCCTCGTCCGGCAGCGCGCCCCCGAGGTCCTCCCGCAGCTCGTAGACATAGGTCTTGGTGCCGTGCAGGAAGTGCGGGTTGTACACATGGCCGGCCGCGACCACCCGGCGCGGCCCCGGCCGGCGGGCCGGTTCGGCGAGCGTCACCCGCGCCCCGGTCCTTGAACGACAGGGTCGGCGTCGGGGAGTCGAGTTTGGCCGAAACGGTAGGGGTCAGCTCCACCAGCGGAGTTCGTCCCTCCCCGAGCGAGATCCCGGGGGACCCGGTCCCCGGGCCCGAGGGCCCGGGGGGCGCGAGCGGCAGCGCTTCCGCGTACCGCCAGAGGGAGTCGACCCGGTGGGGGAGGGTGTCCCGGGGCACCGCGCCGGCGCCAAAGGGCCAGGTCGAGGGGCCCCTGGCAGCCGGGGCAGCGCCAGATGACAGAATCGCCCGGCCATTCGTTTCTGCAGTCGGGGCACTGACAGCGCGTCATGGGTCGTCCGCATGGCAGCCGTGTGGCGCTTGTGTTTCACAGCGCCCCGGCCTCTTGTGCGATTCCTATGGATCGGTCAATCTTTCGGTCGGCGGACGTGCAAGGGGGAACCGCCTGTTGATGCCGAATCGTTGACGAGCCGTCGGTGATTCGGAGGCTCCCCTCTCGCGTTTGTCATGACCCCCACAGCAGCGCACCACCTATGAGGAGGACCCCTCACATGTCTGTGATGCGTAACTCGCGGCGAAGAATCGTCGCGGCCAGCGCCATAGCCGTCGCCGCCCTCGCGGCCGGCACGGTCTCCGCCCTTCCCGCCGCGGCCGAGCCGGCCCCGGAGGGTGTCATCGCGAACGCCGGCGCCCCCGGCGCGATCAAGGGCAGCTACATCGTGACGCTCGACGAGTCCGAGGCAGACGCGGGCTCCAAGGAGGGCAAGGCCCTCGCGGCCGAGTACGGAGCCAAGATCAAGCGGACGTTCAACGCCGCGGTCAACGGCTACTCGGTCCAGCTCACCGAGGCGCAGGCCAAGAAGTTCGCAGCGGACCCGGCCGTCGAGTCCGTCGTACAGAACCGCACCTTCACGATCACCGGCACCCAGCCGAACCCGCCGTCCTGGGGCCTCGACCGGATCGACCAGCAGTCGCTCCCGCTGAACCAGAGCTACACCTACCCGGACCCGGCCGGTGAGGGCGTCACCGCCTACATCATCGACACCGGTGTCCGCATCGCCCACAGCGACTTCGGCGGCCGCGCCGTCGACGGCTACGACGCCATCGACAACGACAACACCGCGCAGGACGGCAACGGCCACGGCACCCACGTCGCCGGAACCGTCGCCGGCACCGCCCACGGCGTCGCCAAGAAGGCCAAGATCGTCGGCGTCCGCGTCCTCAACAACCAGGGTTCCGGCACGACCGAGCAGGTCGTCGCCGGTATCGACTGGGTGACGCGGAACGCGGTGAAGCCGGCCGTCGCCAACATGAGCCTCGGCGGCGGGGCGGACCCGGTCCTCGACGCGGCCGTCCGCAACTCGATCGCCTCCGGCATCACCTACGCGATCGCGGCCGGAAACAGCGGTGCCAACGCGGCCAACTACTCGCCGGCGCGCGTGACCGAGGGCATCACCGTCGGCTCCACCACCAGCACCGACGCCCGCTCCAGCTTCTCCAACTACGGCAGCGTGGTGGACATCTTCGCGCCGGGCTCCTCGATCACGTCGGCCTGGCACACCAGCAACTCGGCGACGAACACGATCTCCGGCACCTCCATGGCGGCCCCGCACGTCGCGGGCGCGGCGGCGCTGTACCTGGACGGGAACCCGACCGCCACTCCGGCGCAGGTCTCGGCCGCGCTCACCTCCGCCGCCACCCAGGGCAAGGTGACCAACCCCGGCTCCGGTTCGCCGAACCGGCTGCTGAACGTGGGCGGCGGCGGCACCACGCCCCCGCCCGGAGCGAAGTTCGAGAACACCGGCGACTACACGATCCGCGACAACGCCACGGTCGAGTCGCCGATCACCGTCAGCGGTGTGACCGGCAACGCGCCGTCGAACCTGGCCGTCTCGGTCGACATCAAGCACACCTACATCGGTGACCTGAAGGTCGACCTGGTCGCGCCCGACGGCTCGGTCTACAACCTGAAGGCGTTCGGCTCCGGCGGCAGCTCGGACAACGTGATCACCACCTACACGGTGAACGCCTCCTCCGAGCCGGCCAACGGCGTCTGGAAGCTGCGGGTGGCGGACAACGCCAGCTGGGACACGGGCAAGATCGACGCCTGGTCGCTGCAGTTCTGAGGTACCCGGCTGTGCGCTGAGGCGCGCGCCGGCGCAGTGAGGGAGGGGCGGCCGTCCGCGGCCGTCCCTTCCGCGTTCCCGGGCCGCCCGCGCCGCCCGGCCCGGTCCAGCCCCGCCCCGCCCGGCCCGGTCCAGCCCCGCCCCGCGCCGCCCGGCCCGGTCCAGCCCCGCCCCGCGCCGCCCGGCCCGGCCGGGCCCCGTGTGCCGGGACCGCCCCGCGCCTGCCGTCCCCGCCGTGCTTCGTCGTATGATCCGCGCGCCGTTCCGAACGCGCGCGGCCGATCGGTCCGGGTCCGCCGGAACATCCGGACACACCGGACGCCGATCCCTTTCAGCACCGAGGAGCACCGAGTCGTGGACCCCGCAGCCCCCGGCGGCCGGCCGGACCCGCAGCAGCCGTGGGGCGCGCCCCCGTACCCCCAGCAGCAGCCCGCGGCCCCGCAGCAGCCGTACGGGACGCCCCCGCCCGGCTACGGCCCGCCCACCACCCCGTACCCGTACGGCGGCGGCTACGGGCCCTACCCGCCGCCCTCGCGCCAGGGCGGTGACTCCCACAACGGCCTCGCCATCGCCGCCCTCGTCACCGGCATCGTCTGCTGCCTCCCGCCCCTGGGCCTGGTCCTCGGCCTGATCGCGCTCCGCCAGATCCGGCGCACCGGGCAGCGCGGCAAGGGCATGGCCGTGGCGGGCGTCGCCCTGTCCGCGGTCAGCACCCTGCTGGTGGTGGTCTGGACGGTCTCGGGCGCCGCGGGCGACTTCTGGCGCGGCTTCAGCGAGGGCGTGGACGAGGCGACGAACTCCAGCAGCCCCTTCGACCTGGAGAAGGGCGACTGCTTCGACATCCCGGGCACGGAGGTCCCCGACGAGACCGAGACGACCTCCGTCCCGACCGTCGACTGCGCGGAGCCGCACGACGCCGAGGTGACCGGCGGCTACCGCCTGCGGGGCTCGGACGGCTACCCCGGCTCGGCCGCGGACGACACGGCCATGGAACGGCGGTGCAACGACATCAGCGACGCCCATGTGCCCGACCCCACCGCCCTGGCACCGCACATCGCCAACTACTACTACCTGCCGACCCGGGAGAGCTGGGCCCTCGGCGACCGGACGGTGACCTGCGCCCTGGCGGCCACCGAGGGCAAGCTCACCGGCACCCTGGCGGACGGCGCCGGCACGGACGAGGGCACGGGGGAAGGCACCGACGGAGCCACCGGCGGCACGGACGGCACCGGCGGCACGGACGGCGGCGCCGAGGCGGTGACGGACGAGGCCGCCGGGACGGGCGGGACCGCCGGCCCCGGCGAGCGCGCCCCGGCCGCACGCGCCGCCGCACGCACGGCCGCCGCCACGGCGCGCACGCCGGACGGCGGGACCGGCGCCTGAGCCGGCGCCGGTCCCGCCTGCCCCGTCCCGGAGCGGCCCGCCCCGGGACGGGGGTTCTCAAGGGCGTCCGGGCAGGCGGACGCGGGCCTCAGCGGCGCCCGAGCCCCCGGTCGACCGCGGTCATCAGCTCGCCGTCGGCCGTGTCGCCGTCCAGCGACCAGAACATCGCGCCGCCCAGGCCCATCGACCGCACATACGCGGACTTGGTGCGCAGCACCTGCGGGTCGTCGTAGGTCCACAGGGTCGTGCCGTCGAAGATCCACGCGTGCCCGTTCCGCAGATCGCGGTGGATCTTGTACGTGCCCGACCGGGCCAGCTTCTTGAGGGCCTTGTAGTCCTCGTAGCCGTTCGCCCAGGTCGCCGGGGCCGGGCCCGCGGCCGGCTGGTTGAGGCCGTCGCCGCCGCCCGTCACCCCGGTCCAGCCCTGCCCGTAGAACGGCATGCCGACCACCAGCTTGCGTGCCGGAGCGCCCCGGCGCAGCCAGTCGCGGACGGTCTGGTCGACGCTGAAGTCGCCCCGGGCGCGCAGTGCGGACTGCTGGTTGGTGACCGGCTCGCCCGAGACATGGAAGTCGTAGCCCTGGAGGGTCACGAAGTCGAAGTCCCGCATGATCTTGGGGACTTCGAAGCCCGCGTCGATCTTCTCCGGCGCGGTGGGCACGAAGGCGGTCAGCTCGTAGTGCCTGGGCTTCGGCCTGTGCTTGCCCTTGCCGTCGCCGTGTCCCTTCGCCTTCGCCTTCGCCTTCGACTTCGCGTACGCGTCGAGCTGGGAGCGGAACTCGCGGACCAGGGCGGTGAAGTTCTTCTTGTCCTCCGGCCGGAAGACGGTGTCGGTGTCGCCCGCCGAGCCGGGCCACTCCCAGTCCAGGTCGATGCCGTCGAAGAGCCCGGCCGCCGCGCCTTCGCCGCCGCGGGCGCCGTCGACCGGCAGATTGCCCTTGATGTAGAGGTCGATGCAGGAGGAGACCAGGGCCTTGCGGGAGGCGGGGGTGCGGACGGCGTCCGAGAAGTGGGTGGACCAGCTCCAGCCGCCGAGGGAGATCATCACCTTGAGCCCGGGGTGCTTGGCCTTGAGCTCGCGGAGCTGGTTGAAGTTGCCGGCCAGGCGCTGGTCGGGGGTGTCGGCGACGCCGTCCACGGAGTCCGCGGCCTCCAGCGGGCGCGCGTAGTCCGCCCAGGCGTCGGCCTCCCCGGGGATGTTGCCGGTGAAGCACTTGCCCTCGGCGCTGACGTTGCCGAAGGCGTAGTTGATGTGGGTGAGTTTGGCGGCCTGGCCGCTGGTGTCCATGTCCTTGACCTGGAAGTCGCGGCCGTAGACGCCCCACTGGGTGAAGTAGCCGACGCGCTTGTACACGGGGGCGGAATGCCGGTCGCCGGGCCGGTCGCCGTGGCGTTCCCCGGGCCGGTCGCCGCCGGTGGCGGCCGCGGCGGGGGCCAGGGTGGCCACGAGGGAGAGGGCGCTGACGGCGACTGCCGTGCGGAGCAGGGTGTTTCGACGCATGGGGCTGGGCTCGTTCCTGTGCGTGTGCCGACGGGGGATGAGCGAAGTCGTGCGTGCACGCAGGAAGTTATTGGTCTGGACCATTAGGGTCAAGGGGTCGGGCGGTTCGTCCGTGCATACCCGGGGTAAACCCCCGCTCACCGGTAAGTCATCACATCGGGTGAAACCGTGGCCCACACTTGCGGTCAACAACCGACGGTTGCCAGTCTGTTGCTGTCTGTCAACCTGTTGGGAGTGGCCAGTGACATTCGGTGAGCAGCCCGCCTATCTGCGCGTTGCGAGCGATCTGCGGCAGAAGATCGTGAACGGCGCGCTGCCGCCGCACACCCGGCTGCCGTCGCAGGCGCGCATCCGCCAGGAGTACGGGGTCTCGGACACCGTCGCGCTGGAGGCGCGCAAGGTGCTCATGGCGGAGGGGCTCGTCGAGGGCCGGTCCGGCTCGGGGACGTATGTGCGTGAGCGGCCCGTGCCGCGCCGGGTCGCCCGCACGGGCTTCCGGCCGCCGTCGGGCGCCAGCCCGTTCCGGCAGGAGCAGGCGGACGAGGGGGCCCGCGGCACCTGGGAGTCCAGCAGCGAGCAGGAGGTCGCCGGCCCCGAGATCGCCGGGCGCCTCGGTATCGAGCTGGGCGACCGCGTGATGCGCACCCGCTACCTCTACCGGGACGCGGGCGAGGCCATGATGATCTCGACCTCCTGGGAGCCCCTGGCCGTCACCGGGCGCACCCCCGTGATGCTCCCCGAGGAGGGGCCGCTCGGCGGCTGCGGTGTCGTCGAGCGGATGGCCGCCATCGACGTCGTCGTGGACAACGTGGTGGAGCAGGTCGGCGCCCGCCCCGGCCTCGCCGAGGAACTGCTCGCGCTCGGCGGGGTACCGGGCCATGTGGTCATGGTGATCGAGCGGACGTACTACGCCTCGGGGCTCGCGGTCGAGACGGCGGACGTGGTGGTCCCGGCGGACCGCTACCGCGTGGCGTACCACCTCCCGGTGCGCTGACGGCTTTTCCCGGGGTCCCGGGCCCACGAGGTGCCTTCGCCGGTCGATCAGGGGGCGTATCCAGCCGGATGCGCCCCCTTGTGCTGTCTCTTTGTAAAAACACGTATCCGCTCAGTGAAGGTCAGGCGTACGCTTGGGCATATGCGTAGTGCGGTTTCCCGGCGATGGTTACGGACGCTCGGCACGACCTGGGGAGGGACGCGATGACGGAAGGCGCCGCCGTGCTCCCCTGGCAGGTGGTACGGCAGGACGACAACGGCAACCGGTACCGCGTCGGCCGGTACGCGACCCGGGCCGAGGCGGAACGGATCGCGGACTCCCTCGATGTGCGCGGCCACAAGCAGCTCTACTCGGTGGAACAGGTCGGTCAGCCCGGGCGCTGATCCACCGGCCGGGCGGGCCCCCTGACGGCCCGTCCGCGCCCGCCCGCCCGTGGTCCCGCCCCCCCGGTCCCGTCCATGCCCCGTGCGCCGGCGCAGTACGCTCCGGCGCATGGACGAGCGTGTGGTGGTGGCCGGTGCCGTGTACGACGACGGGCGGCTGCTCGCCGCCCGGCGGAGCACCCCCGCGGAGCTGGCGGGCCGGTGGGAGCTGCCCGGCGGCAAACAGGAGCCGGGGGAGAGCCCCGAACAGGCCCTGGTGCGCGAACTCCGCGAGGAACTGGACATCGAGACCGAGCCCGTGGAGCGCGTCCCGGGCCAGTGGCCCCTGAAGCCCGGCTATGTCCTCCAGGTGTGGACCGTGCGCATCCTCTCCGGCCGCCCCCGCCCGCTCCAGGAGCACGACGCCGTCCGCTGGCTCGCCCCGCACGAACGGGACGACGTGGACTGGCTCGACCAGGACCGGCCCGCGGTCGCGGAGGCCGTCCGGCTGCTCCTCGCCCGCGCGGAGCCGGGGGAGCGGGCCGACGGGTCCCCACGCGGCTGACGCCCGCCTCGCCTGCGCCCCCGCGCTCCGTCATATGCCCGTCACACCCGTCCCGGCCGTCACGGTACCCACCCCGGTAAACGGGGTATGTGCACCTTGTCCCCCGAAAAGGGCGTGGGGTCGTGGGCCGTCCGGCGAAGTCCGGGGAAGTGAGCGGCGTGAGCGACGTGGTCGGCGCCGAAGGCACCTGTGCCGAATGGAGCTTCCCCGCGCGCCCGGGCGCCGTGCGCGCCGCCCGTCACGCCGTCCGCGACACCCTGCGAGGCTGGGGCGTCGACGAGACCGCGCGGGATCTGGTGGTCCTCCTGGTGAGTGAACTGGTCACCAACTCCCAGCGCTACACGGCGGGACCGGTCGGCGTCCGCCTCGTCCCGCTGGTCGGCCCCGATCCGTCCGCGCCGCCGTCCGCCCTGCGCGTCGAGGTCTCCGACCCCCTCCCGGACCCGCCCGTCGCCAAGGCCGCCCACCCGGAGGA
This sequence comes from Streptomyces sp. NPDC005805, assembly GCF_040630445.1. Lineage (NCBI taxonomy): Bacteria > Bacillati > Actinomycetota > Actinomycetes > Kitasatosporales > Streptomycetaceae > Streptomyces > Streptomyces sp. NPDC005805. The sequence goes on along the minus strand of NZ_JBEXXN010000025.1, from coordinate 70,792 downwards.
CGAAGGGGGCCGCGGCCTGCAACTGGTGGCCTGTTCGGCCCGCCGCTGGGGTACCCGGCGCGGCAGAACGGGCAAGACGGTGTGGTTCGAGCTGGCTCTGACTGGTTAGGAGTCGGGGAGGGACGACGATCACGGAGAACTCGGCCGGAAATGAACGAGACCTCTCTGTGATCGTGAACGCCGTGTCCGCCGGGGCCGTAGTGCTGAATACTGCGGTCATGGCCGGTCCGGTGCGGTGAGCTGGAGGGGACGGTCGCGTGAGCGAGATACCTGGGACGGCGAGCGGCGTCATGTGGCAGAGCAGCCCGCCTGGCTCGATCTACGACTACATCAAGGTCGCATCCTTCTCGATCGGCCCGGACGGGCTGGTCGACCAGTGGAGCCGGCGTGCCGCCGAACTGTTCGGCATCACGTCCGAGCAGGTCAGGGGCAAGGACCCGATCGAGGTCTTCCTCCCCGCCGAACTGCGCACACGCGGACGGCGCAAGGTCGCCGAGATCCTCGACGGCAAGGAGTGGACGGGCCTGGTCCCGTTCCGCGTCCCGGGAGCCCCCGACGGGGCGCGGGCGGCCGGTGAGCGCGGCCGGACGGCGCACGGACTCGCCGAGATCTACGTCATGCCGAGCGAGGCGGAGGACGGCCGGCAGGCGGCCCTGTGCATCGTGGTCGATGTGCGCGCGCTGCGCCGGATCGAGAGCGATCTCGCCGCTTCACAGGCCATTTTCGGCCAATCCCCGTTCGGTTTCCTCCTGTTCGGTACCGATCTGACGGTGCAGCGGGCCAACCGCCGCTTCGCCACCGTCTTCGGCGGCGAGGCCGAGGACCACCGCGGACGCACCGTCCACGACTACCTCCAGCGCCCCGAGGCCGAACGCCTGGACGCGGCCCTGCGTCATGTCCTCGCCACCGGGGAGTCCGTCACCGACCTCCAGATCTCCGGCACGGTGGCCGGCAGCAGCGAACGCCGCCACTGGTCGGTCAACCTCTACCGCGTGCACGGCGGATCGGGCCGGCCCGTCGGCGTCGCCGGTCTCGGCACCGATGTCACCCGCCGTCAGATCGCCGCCCGGGAGGCCGCCAACGCCCGCCGCAACCTGGCCCTCCTCAACGAGGCCGGGGCCCGGATCGGCAACTCCCTCGACCTGGAGACCACCGCCCGGGAACTGCTGGACGTCGCCGTCCCGGGCTTCTGCGACCTCGCCTCCGTCGACCTCTACCAGGGCCTGCTCACCGGGGACGAGGCCCCGCCCGGGCAGTTCGGCTCCGCCCACTCGGAGAGCTACGGCGGCGGCACCGCCGAGCTGCGCCGGGTCGCCTTCGCCAGCGCCGTCTCGGACGCGCCCCTCGTCGCCACCCCGGACTGCGTCGAGAACGGCGCCTCGCCCGCCGCCGTCGGCGAGGTCCACCGCTACCCGTTCAACTCCCCCTGCGCGGACGCCCTGCGCACCGCGACGGTCCGCTCCCTGCCCGGGGCGGAGGGCAGCCTGGTGCAGTCCGCCCTCGCCGTGCCGATGGTCGCCCACGACACCGTCGTCGGGCTGGTCCAGTTCGCGCGGGCCAAGGGCAGCGAGCCGTTCGGCGAACGCGACCGGGCCCTCGCCGTGGAACTCGCCTCCCGTGCGGCCGTCTGCATCGACAACGCCCGCCTCTACCGCCGTGAGCACGAACGCGCCCTGATCCTCCAGCGCAGCCTGCTCCCGCCCGGCGACCCCGAGGCCGCCGGACTGGACATCGCCTGCCGCTATCTGCCCGGTACCACCACCACCGAGGTCGGCGGCGACTGGTTCGACGTCATCGAACTCCCCGGTCACCGCACCGCCCTGGTCGTCGGCGACGTCATGGGCCGCGGTCTGCGGGCCGCCGTCGCCATGGGCGAACTCCGCACCGCCGTACGGACCCTGGCCCTGCTCGACCTGGAGCCCGCGGAGGTGCTGTCGGCTCTCGACGAGATCGCCCGCGGTCTCGGCGGCCCCGGCACGCCCTCCCAGGTCCGGCGCTCCGGCCCGGCGGGCGGCTCGGCCCCCCGCGGCACCCAGCAGGCCGACCTCGCCGAGGTCTACCTCGCGACCTGCGTCTACGCCGTCTACGACCCGGTCACCCGCCGCTGCACCTTCGCCAACGCGGGCCATCTGCCGCCCGTCCTGGTCGAACCGGGGGAGGAGGCGCTGCTGCTGGACGTGCCGCCCGGGATGCCCCTCGGCGTCGGCGGCGAACCCTTCGAGGAGGTGGAGGTCGAACTCCCCGAGGGCTCCCTGCTCGCCCTCTACACCGATGGCCTGGTGGAGTCCCGCGACCACCCCCTCGACGAGGGCCTCCAGGCCTTCCGCGCCGCCCTCGGCGACCCGGGCCGCCCCCTGGAGGACGTCTGCGACCACGTCCTCTCCACCCTGGACACCCGCCACGGCGAGGACGACATCGCCCTTCTCATGGCCCGTATCCAGGGCCTGCCCGCCGAGTCGGTGGGCGACTGGCGCCTGCCCCGCGAGCCCCGCTCGGTGGGCCGCGCCCGGGAACTGGCCCGGACCCAGCTCACCGCCTGGGACCTGGACGCCCTGGTCGACACCGTCGAACTCCTCGTCAGCGAACTGGTCACCAACGCGCTCCGCTACGGCGAGGGCGAGATACGGCTGCGGCTGCTGCGGGACCGCACCCTGGTCTGCGAGGTCTGGGACGCGGGCCTGGTCCAGCCCCGCCGCCGGCGCGCCCGCGACACCGACGAGGGCGGCCGGGGCCTCCAGCTGGTGGGCCTGCTCAGCTCCGGCTGGGGCTCCCGCAGGACCCCGCGCGGCAAGACGGTCTGGTTCGAACTGGGCCTGCCCGAGGAGGGCGGCGGGACGGCGGAGCCGACGGTGGACCAGCTCCTGAGCATGTTCTGACGGCCGGTCTTCCGGCGCCCGGTTTCACCAGGGCGCCCGGCCTTCAGAAGGCCGGGCGCCCTGGTGAAACCGGGCGCGGGGCCGGGCCCCCGCCGACCCGCGCGGCTCGCCCCGGAACGACCCGCCTCACGCCGACTTCAGCGCCGCCAGCCTCGCCTCGACCTCCGCGCCGTCCCCCAGCGCGTCCAACTGCTCGAACTGCGCGTCCAGCGAGGAGGCGGCCAGCTCCTGCTTGCCCAGCGCCCGGGCCTCCTCACGGCGGACCTTGTCCTCGAAACGGTTCAGCTCGCTGGTCGGGTCCAGGACGTCGATGCTCCGCACCGCGTCCGTCATCCGGTTCTGCGCCTCGGCCGACTTCGCCCGCGCGACCAGTTCGTCCCGCTTCGCCTGGAGCTGGGAGAGCTTCTCCTTCATCTGCTGGAGACCGGACTTGAGCTTGTCGACCACCTCGGTCTGCGAGGCGATCACCGGCTCGGCGGCCCGGGCCTCCTTCTCCGACGCCAGCTGCCGGCCGAGCGCCACCTTCGCCAGGTTGTCGAAGCGGTCCGCGTCCGGGACACTGCCCGCCGCGCGCAGCTCGTCGGCCTTTCGGCTGGCCGCGAGCGCCTTCCCGCCCCACTCCGCCGCCGCGTCCACGTCCTCCCGGTGGTCCTGCTCCATCAGCCGCAGATTGCCGATGGTGGCCGCGACGGCCTGCTCGGCGTCGGCGATGTTGTTGGTGTAGTCGCGGATGAGCTGGTCCAGCATCTTCTGCGGGTCCTCCGCCTGGTCGAGGAGCGCGTTGATGTTCGCCCTCGCCAGTTGGGCCACACGTCCGAGGACGGTCTGCTTGGTCATCGCCACTCTCCCTTGAACCTGGTGAACAGGAGCCTTGTCGGTACGAGCCTGTGAAATACGGGGCCGGCCGCCCTCCGTGGTCAGAAGCGGCCGCCGCCCATCCGGCCCCGCGTGCCCCCGCCGCCGAAGCTGCCGGGACGGCCGCCCCCGAAACCGCCCCCGCCACCCCCGCCGAAGCCGCCGTACCCCCCGCCCCCGCGGCCGCCGAGCATGCCGCCGAGGATGATCCCGCCGAGGACCGCGCCGCCCAGCCCGCCGCCGGGACCGCCCCGCATCCCGCCGCCGCCCGGGCCGAAGGGGCCGCCGCCGTAACCCCGGACGTCGTTCTCGGCGAGGGTCTGTGCCTCCTGGGCCATCGCGTCGGCCCGCTGCGCCTCCGCCAGCGCGGCCTGGGGGTCGCCCCCGGCGCCCGAGCCGTCGCCGCTCAGCGACTCCGCCCGCTCCAGCCGCCGCCGCGCCTCGGCCAGGCGGGTGCGCGCCTCGCTGCCGACCGCGCCCCGGTGGGTGGCGATGTAGTCGGCCGCCGCGTCCACGGCCGCCCGCGCGCCGAACAGCGCCCGGTCCAGCAGGGCCCGGGCCCGCTGGGAACCCTGCTCCCGCTCGCGTGCCCCGGCCAGCGCCTCGTCGAGGGCGGCGTCCGCCTCCTCCACCCGGCGCAGCGCGTCGATCGGGTCGTACGGCCCGGCCTCCGTCTCCCGCCGCACCTCCCCGGTGACCGTCTCGGCCCGGGCCATCCGCCCCTGGAGGGCCGCCGTGGCCACCCCGTCCGGGGTGCCCTCAAGCACCCCGCGGGCCTCGGCGAGGTCGGCCTCGGTCTCGGCCAGCGTCCCGGGCAGCCGCCCCGCCGCCCCGGCCAGCTCCTGCGCCCGCCGGTCCACCGCGTCCACCAGCAGCACCGCCTGTGCGAGGGCCCCCTCTGCGGCCCGCACCTGGACGGCGGCGGTCCCGTTGTCGCCGCTCTCCACGGCCTCGCGCGCCTCGGCCAGCGCCCCGGCCGCGAACTCCAGCCGGTCGGCCGCCTCGTCCACGGCCCCGGCGACGGGCGCCGAGGCGGTCGGGGCGTAGCGCTCGCGCATCACGCCGAGGGCGGCCTCGGCGCTGATCATCCGCCCGGCGGTCTCGTCGTGGGCCGTCTGCGCGGCGGCCAGTGCCGCGGGCGCGTTCCGCTCCATGGCGCGCAGCCGGTCGAAGTCCTCGGACTCGGCGTCCAGCCGACGGTTCGCCTCGGCGCAGCGGGCCAGGATCTCCTCCAGCATCCGCCGCCGGGTCGCCTCGTCCTCGGGGTACGCGTCGTCGAGCTGCTGGCGCAGCCGGAACGCGGCGGTCAGCTCGCCCTGGGCGTGCGCCACCGCCTCGGTGAACGGGCGGGCCGCCTCCTCGCCGAACTGGGCGGTGGCGAAGCCGAGTTCCTCCTGGCTGGTGCGGATCGCGTCGTCCGTGTCGACGAGGGCCTGCCGGGCCCGGCCGTCCAGCTCCGGCAGCGGGGTGGCCGGCGGAGCGCCCCAGCCCTCCTGGCCGCCCCGGGGCGTGGTCCGGGTCTCGGTGCGCCGCCGCCGCTTGGTGTACGTGTACGCGGCGAGCGCGCCCGCCGCGCCGATCACCGCGATCGGCAGCACCAGGTCGCCCGCCCCGGTACCGGCGTCCCCGCCGCCGCCCGGGTCCACCTGCCCGGGGGTGACGGCGACCTCGGGCACCGGGCGCCCGGCGAGCACGGCGTCATAGCCGTCGGCCGCCCCGATCGCCGCCCCGGCCCAGTCGTTCTCGCGCAGGGCGGGCTCGATACCGCGCTGCGCCACGGCGGCGAGCTGGGCGTCGGTGAGCCGGGAGTCGTCGGCGACCCAGTAGGCGTACTGCCGGGCACCGGTGGCGACGGCGAGGAGGACGTCGCTGTCGCCGAGGCCGTTGCGGTCGGCGGTCCGGGCGGCCCACTCGGGGGCGGCGGTGCCGGAGAAGTCGCGGACGTAGACGACGAAGAGCTGGAGGCGCTGGCGTTCCCAGAGCCGGTCCAGGGCGGTGGCGACCGCGGCCTCCCGGTCGCCGAGGGCGTCGGTCCGGTCGGTGATCTGGCCCTGCCGGGACAGTTCGACGGGCTCGTCGGCCAGGGCGCCCGGGACGGCGGGCCCGAGCAGCCACCACGCCGCCGCCAGCGCCGAGAGCAGGGCCCGCACGGCAGTTCGCGTCACATTCCGGAGGCTAAGCCGGGCCCCGGTGGGCCGCGACCGGACCGGACGGCCCCGGAGGACCTGCCGCGACCGCCCCGCCCGGCCCGCCTCCGCCCGGCCCGCCTCCGCCCGCACCGCACGGCCGCCCGCGACCGCGCACCGGGGCCCCGGACGGCCCCCCGGAGGGCTGTCCGGGTGAGCTTCCGGGCCGCCCCCGCCGTGTCGGCGCGCGGGACGCCGGAGCGTCCACTTGAGTGGGGAATCGGTGTGATCATCTCCAAATTCGACGAACCAGGACTAAGAGGTGCAGGCCATGTCCCAGGTCGAGGCCCCCCGCGGGCGGACATGCTCCCGAAGGCTCCGCTCCGTCGCCCTGCTCACCAGCGGTGTCCTCGCGCTCCCCGTCCTCGCGGCGTGCACCGCCGAGGACGACGGGAGCTCGGCGAAGCCGCCCGCCCAGGACATCGCCCCCGCCGGCCGCGGCGCCACCGCCGACGGCGGCACGGTGCGCTGGGCCGTCGACACGGTGCCCGCCACCCTCAACGCCTTCCAGGCCGACGCGGACACGACGACCGGCCGGATCGCGGCGGCCACCCTCCCCGCCCTCTTCACCGTCGACGAACGCGGCCGTCCGGTGCGCAACCCGGACTACCTCGAATCGGCCGAGGTCGTCGAGCGCGAGCCCAAGCAGGTCGTCCTCTACAAGATCAACCAGCAGGCGGTCTGGAGCGACGGCCGGGAGATCGGGGCCCCCGACTTCCTGGCCCAGTGGCGCGCCCTCAGCGGCAAGGACTCCGCCTACTGGACCGCCCGCAACTCCGGGTACGAGCGGATCGAGCGGATCGAGCGCGGGGCGGACGACCTGGAGGTCAAGGTGACCTTCACCAAGCCCTACGCCGACTGGGAGTCGCTGTTCACCCCCCTCTACCCGAAGGAGGTGACGGCCACCGCCGCCGCTTTCAACGACGGGGCGCGCGCCAAGCTCCCGGCGACGGCCGGGCCCTTCCGGATCGAGAAGGTCGACCGGGACGGCGGGGCCACCACCCTGGTCCGCAATCCGCGCTGGTGGGGGGAGCGGGCCAAGCTCGACTCCCTGGTCCTGACCGCCGTCCCGCGCGGGGAGCGGATCGCCGCCCTCACCGCCGGAAAGCTGGACGTCGCGGACATCGACCGCCCGGCGGCGGAACGTATCTCCTATGCCGCGAAGGACGCCGGCCGGGGCGGCAAGCCCCTCGCCCACGGCCCCGGCTCCGGCCTCACCCCGTCCGCCGCGCTCCGCTCCTGGGCGCTGGCCCACGGCTCCGACGAGGGAGTGGCGGAGACGGCGCGCGCGGCCCGCGAGCGCACCGCGAAGGCGCAGGCCCGCTACGCCGAGGAGCAGTCGGTGCTCCGGGGCTACCGGGTCCGCAAGTCGCTGGAGCCCGCCTACACCCAGCTCGCGATGAACGGCGAGTCCGGTCCGCTGGCCGACGACCGGGTCCGCCGGGCCGTCGCCCGGGCGATCGAGCGGGCGGAACTGGCCGAGACGGTCCTCGGCCCGCTCGGTCTGCCGGCGAAGCCGCCCGGCAGCCACCTCGCCCTGGCCGGCCAGCCCCACTACAAGGACAGCAGCGGCGCCCTCGGCAAGCAGAACACCCAGGAGGCCCAGGCCCTGCTGACCGCGGCCGGCTGGACCCCGGGCGGGGCGCTGGAGAAGAAGCCCGCCGAGGCGGCCGGCGCCGAGAAGGACGCCACCGGCAAGGACGCCACCGGCAAGGACGCCACCGGCAAGGACGCCTCCGAGAAGGACTCCCCCGAGGAGAACAAGGACAAGGACGGCGCCGGGCAGTCCGACAAGCCCGGCGGTGCCGACACCGCCTCCGACGAGGGCCTCTACATCGTCGGCGACGACAAGCCCGCCACCGATGCGCGCCTGCGCGAGCACGCCCCCACCGGCACCCGGGTGATCGCCCCCGCCCCGGCCGCCGCCCTCCAGAGCCTCGCCCTGGAGCGCCAGGCCCGCGCGCTGACCGAGAGCGACGACGCGGAGGGCTCCGGGGCCTCAGGGGACGCGGACGGCACCGCGACCGCGAAGGGACAGGAGAAGGGCGACGGCATGGCCGGCGCCTACGCCCCGCGCGGCACCGCCGCCCCCTCCCCGGCCGCCGCCGGCGGCGCGGTCGGCAAGGACGGCAAGCCCCTGACCCTGCGCTTCGTCCTCCCCTCCGGCCCCGGCTCCGAGCAGGTGCGCACGGTCGGGACGAAGATCTCCCGGATGCTGGAGCACATCGGCATCCGGACCGAGGTCACCAAGGTCGCCGACGAGAGCTACTTCAAGGACCACGTCGCCTCCGGCGACTACGACCTGGCCCTCTACTCCTGGCCCGCGAGCGCCTACCCGGCGACCGACGCCCGCCCGATCTACGCCAAGCCCCGGCCGGCCTCGGACGGCTCGCTGCTGGTCGAGCAGAACTACACCCGGGTCGGCACCGACTACATCGACCAGCTCTTCGACCAGGCGGCCGGCGAGCTGGACGACAAGGCCGCCCGCGAGCTGATGCACCGGGCCGACGCCCGGATCTGGGCCGCGGCCGGGTCCGTGCCGATCTACCAGCGCCCCGACCTGGTCGCGGTGAAGTCCTCGCTCGCGAACGTCGGGGCCTTCGGCTTCGAGACCCCGCGCTACCAGGACATCGGCTACCGCAAGCCGTCGAGCGGGCCCGAGAAGCCCGCCGGGAAGCCGTCCGAGCAGCCCGGGAAGGCGACCGGGAGTCCCGCGGCCGAGTCCCGGCCGCCGGCCGAGGAGTCCGCGACGCCGTAGGGCGCGTACCGCCCCGGGCGGGTGCCACGGCCCTCCGGACAGCCGCGGGACTTGCTTGCGCAAGCTCATGACCTGCTCAATTCCCTTGCCCGCCGGCCACGCCGGCGGGCAAGCTCGTTCCCGCCTCCCGACCCGGCCCGACCGGCGCCCTTCCCCACCCCACCCCCGGGCGCCCCGGCGTGATCCTCGTCCCATGCCCGCCCGCCCCCGATCGGCCGCGCGGCCCCGTGCGCCGCCGCCCCGTACCATGGGGGGAGCCGTGGCGCGTCCGCCCGGCGGGCGTACGAAGGAACTGACGCCGATTCCCACGATCCGAGAGAAGCGCAAGCCACTCATGCCCACGCGCCATGACATCCGCAACGTCGCCATCGTCGCCCACGTCGACCACGGCAAGACGACCATCGTCGACGCCATGCTCAAGCAGGCGGGAGCCTTCGCCGCGCACCAGCTCGACTCCGTCGACGACCGGATGATGGACTCGAACGACCTGGAGCGTGAGAAGGGCATCACGATCCTCGCCAAGAACACGGCGGTGAAGTACCACCCCAAGGACGGCGGGGCGCCCATCACGATCAACATCATCGACACCCCCGGCCACGCCGACTTCGGCGGCGAGGTCGAGCGCGGTCTGTCGATGGTGGACGCCGTGGTGCTCCTCGTCGACGCCTCCGAGGGCCCGCTGCCGCAGACCCGGTTCGTGCTCCGCAAGGCGCTCCAGGCCCGGATGCCGGTCATCCTCTGCATCAACAAGACGGACCGCCCGGACTCCCGGATCGACGAGGTCGTCAACGAGACCTACGACCTCTTCCTCGACCTGGACGCCGACGAGGACCAGATCGAGTTCCCGATCGTCTACGCCTGCGGCCGTGACGGCGTCGCCTCGCTGACCAAGCCGGAGGACGGCACGGTCCCGGCGGACTCCACCAACCTGGAGCCGTTCTTCTCCACGATCCTGGAGCACGTCCCGGCCCCGACGTACGAGGAGGACGCGCCGCTCCAGGCCCACGTCACCAACCTCGACGCCGACAACTTCCTCGGCCGTATCGCGCTGCTCCGCGTCGAGCAGGGCGAGCTGCGCAAGGGCCAGACGGTCGCGTGGATCAAGCGCGACGGCACGGTGTCCAACGTGCGCATCAGCGAGCTGATGATGACCGAGGCGCTGACCCGCAAGCCCGCCGAGGTGGCCGGCCCCGGTGACATCTGCGCCGTCGCGGGCATCCCCGACATCATGATCGGCGAGACCCTGGCCGACCCGGAGAACCCGGTCGCGCTGCCGCTGATCACGGTCGACGAGCCCGCCATCTCCATGGTGATCGGCACCAACACCTCCCCGCTGGTCGGCCGCGGCGGCACCGGCAAGGGCGCGGACGCCAAGTCCGCGGTCAAGGACCGCAAGGTCACCGCCCGCCAGGTGAAGGACCGTCTGGACCGCGAGCTCATCGGCAACGTCTCGCTCCGCGTCCTGGACACCGAGCGCCCGGACGCCTGGGAGGTGCAGGGCCGCGGTGAGCTGGCGCTGGCCATCCTGGTCGAGCAGATGCGCCGCGAGGGCTTCGAGCTGACCATCGGCAAGCCGCAGGTCGTCACCAAGGAGGTCGACGGCAAGGTCCACGAGCCGGTCGAGCGCATGACGATCGACGTGCCCGAGGAGCACATGGGCGCCGTCACCCAGCTGATGGGCGTCCGCAAGGGCCGGATGGACAACATGTCGAACCACGGCTCCGGCTGGGTCCGCATGGAGTTCGTCGTCCCGTCCCGCGGTCTCATCGGCTTCCGCACGGAGTTCCTGACGAACACCCGCGGCACCGGTATCGCGCACTCCATCCACGAGGGCCACGAGCCCTGGTTCGGCGCGCTGCAGACCCGCAACAACGGCTCCCTGGTCGCCGACCGCTCCGGCTCGGTGACGGGCTTCGCGATGACCAACCTCCAGGAGCGCGGCGTCCTGTTCGTCGAGCCGGGCACCGAGGTCTACGAGGGCATGATCGTCGGCGAGAACTCCCGCGCCGACGACATGGACGTGAACATCACCAAGGAGAAGAAGCTCACCAACATGCGCTCCTCCACGGCCGATGTCGCGGAGTCCATCGTCCCGCCGCGCAAGCTCTCCCTGGAGCAGTCCCTGGAGTTCTGCCGCGACGACGAGTGCGTCGAGGTGACCCCGGAGGCCGTGCGCATCCGCAAGGTCGTCCTGGACCAGCGCGAGCGCGCCCGTACCGCCTCCCGCGCCAAGCACGCCTGACGGAGCGCCAGAGTCCCTGGCGCACCCACGACGGACGGCCCGGCCCCTGCGGACACTCACGGGGGGCCGGGCCGTCCGTCAAAGTGTTTTCCGGCGGCCGCGGTGCTCCGAGTGTCCGTATATCGACCGTCGCTCTCCGGAACATGTGTTAACGGTCCGTTTCGCGGGTGTCTGTCTGTGCTCGCTTTGTCCGGATTTCGGTCCGGCGGGCACCTCTGATGTTGTCAAAACGAGACCCTTTAAGTGTGGTTTACCGCCCGGACGTACTTAATAGTTGGCTCCATTGAGCTCGGGTCAATGGGTCATGCGCTGTGGGGAGCGCCGACTCACGAGCACACTCGGGGCATTGCCGCAGCGCCGTCAGGGGTGTCGGCGCGTCAGACAGTGCCTCTCTTGTAGTGACAAAGTGGACTCATGAGGAGGAACCCATGCGTGGTGCCAAGAGCGCCAAGTGGGTCGCGGGTGCGATAGTCGTCGCTCTGGCCGCGACTGCCTGTGGTGGCAGCGACAGCGGTTCGGACAAGAACAAGGGCAACGCCTCGGGCAAGCCCGCGGGCTACGTCTCGATCGACGTCGGCGAGCCGCAGAAGCCGCTGATCCCGGCCGACACCAACGAGAGCCTTGGCTCCTACGTCATCCAGTCGCTCTTCACCCAGCTTCTGGACTTCGACTCCGACGGCAACATCGTGTACACGAACGCCGAGTCGGTCGAGACCGAGGACTCCAAGACCTGGACCGTCAAGCTCAAGTCGGGCTGGAAGTTCCACAACGGCGAGGCCGTCACCGCGCAGTCCTACGTGGACGCCTGGAACTGGTACGCCAACGTCAAGAACAAGCAGCAGAACGCGTTCTGGTTCAGCGACATCAAGGGCTACGGCGACGTCCACCCGGACAAGGGTGAGCCGAAGGCCGACAAGATGTCCGGTCTGAAGGTCGTCGACGAGACCACCTTCACGATCGAGCTGACCGAGAAGGTCCCGTACTTCAACTACAAGCTCGGCTACGCCACCTGGGCCCCGCTGCCCAAGGTCTTCTACGACGACCCGAAGGCGTTCGGCCAGAAGCCGGTCGGCAACGGCCCGTACAAGTTCGAGAAGTGGAACCACAAGAAGCTCATCCAGGTCGCGGCCTACGATGAGTACCAGGGCCCGAACAAGGCCCAGAACAAGGGTATCCAGTTCAAGAACTACGCGACCGTCGAGGCCGCGTACCAGGACGTCGTCTCCGGCAACCTGGACATCATCCGCCAGGTCGGCCCGACCGACCTGCCGAAGTACAAGCAGGACCTGGGCAAGGGCGCCATCGAGCAGCCCTACGCGGCGATCCAGACCCTCGTGCCGGCGTTCTACACCGACACGTTCAAGGACATGGACCCGAAGGTCCGCCAGGGCCTGTCCATGGCGATCGACCGTGACACGATCACCAAGACCGTCCTGAACAACACCCGCACCCCGGCGACGAGCTTCACCCCGCCGCAGGTCAAGGGCAACCAGGACCTGGGTACGGACGTGTTCACGTACAACCCGGAGAAGGCCAAGCAGCTCATCACTGAGGGCGGCGGCGTTCCGGGCAACAAGATCATGATCCAGTACAACACCGACGGTGGCCACAAGGAGTGGGTGACCGCCGCCTGCGAGTCCATCCGCAAGGCCACCGGTGTCGAGTGCGTCGGCGACGCCAAGCCCGACTTCCCCACGGACCTTGAGGCCCGTGACAACGACCAGGTGAAGTCGATGTACCGCGGTGGCTGGGTGGCCGACTACCCGGTCAACGTGAACTTCATCAAGGAGCTCTACCACTCCAAGGCCGAGGCGAACAACGGTCGCTTCAAGGACGCCGAGATCGACAAGATGATGGCCGAGGCCGACAAGGCCAACTCCCTGGAAGACGCCGTGAAGGGCTACCAGGAGGTCGAGAAGAAGCTCCTCGACAAGATGCCGGCCATCCCGCTCTGGTACTACCGCATCAACGGTGGCCACGCGGACACGGTCGACAACGTCAAGGTCGACTTCCACGGTGACCTGGAGCTCACCGGAGTCACCGTCAAGTAACCCCTTGGCGGGCCTAACCCCCACTCGGCCGTCACCCGCCGCCGTCGGATCTCCGGCGGCGGCGGTCGTCCGGGGGCATTGCGCTGCACTGGCAATGCCCCTGGACGTGCTAACCCTTCACGGAGGCACCCATGGGGCGCTACGTCGCACGACGACTGCTCCAGATGATCCCGGTGTTCATCGGGTCAACCCTGCTGATCTTCCTCATGATGTACGCGCTCCCCGGCGACCCCGTCAGAGCGCTGGCAGGCGAACAGAACGTCGATCAGTCCCAGATCGACGCATTGAAGGCCCAGTACGGCCTCGACAAGCCGGTCTGGATCCAGTACGTCACCTACCTGGGCAACCTGCTCCAGGGTGACTTCGGAACCCAGATCGCCAGCCAGCGTCCCGTCGCCGACGTGATCGCCGAGGCGTACCCCGTGACGATCCAGCTCACGGTGTTCGCGTTCGTCTTCACGGTTGTGGCAGGCATCACCCTGGGTGTCCTCGCGGGCCTCAAGCCCGACACGCTGCGCGACCGCGGACTCCTCATTCTCACCCTGCTGCTGATCTCGGTCCCCTCCTTCGTGCTGGGCCGTATGTCGCAGTACTTCTTCGCCTTCGAGCTCGGCATCGTCGAGCCGAACGTCTCGCTCAACGAGGAGTGGAACGAGCTGCTGCTGCCGGCCTCGGTGCTGGCGGCCCTCTCCCTCGCGTACGTCGCGCGTCTGACGCGTACCTCGGTGGCCGAGAACCTGCGCAGCGACTACATGCGCACCGCCGTCGCCAAGGGACTTCCGCGCCGCCGCATCGTCGGTGTGCACCTGATGCGAAACTCGATGATCCCGGTCGTCACCTTCCTCGGCACCGACCTCGGCACCCTCATGGCGGGCGCGGTCGTCACCGAGGGCATCTTCAACATCCACGGCGTCGGCAGCCTCATCTTCGAGGCGCTGAGGCGGCGAGAGGGAGCCACGGTCGTCGGCGTCGTCACGCTGATCGTGCTCGTGTACCTCGTCTGCAGCCTGCTCGTCGACCTGCTTTACGCGGTCCTGGACCCGAGGATCCGGTATGCCTGAGAAGATCGCAGAGACCGCAGAGGGCCCCGCGAAGGTCACCACCGTCGCCGCGCCCGACACCGCGCTGGTCGCCGAAGCCGGACCGGCGCCGACGGGCAAGCCCCGCAGCCTCTGGTCCGACGCCTGGCGCGACCTGCGCCGCAGCCCGCTGTTCATCGTCTCCTCGGTGCTGATCCTGCTGCTGATCGTGATGGCGGCGGCCCCGGGCCTGTTCACGAGCGCCTCGCCGCGTGACGGCGACCTCGTCAACCACTACCTGCAGAAGCCCAACTGGGGGCACTTCTTCGCCCCCGACTGGTTCGGCTACGACATCCAGGGCCGTTCGATCTACGCCCGCGTGGTGCACGGCGCCCGTGCCTCGATCACCGTCGGCATCAGCGTGACCCTCATCGTCACCCTCGTCGGCGGCACCCTCGGCATGCTCGCCGGCTACTTCGGCGGCTGGCTGGACAGCCTGCTCTCCCGCCTCACCGACATCTTCTTCGGCATCCCGTTCCTGCTCGGCGCCATGGTCATCCTGACCAGCTTCGAGAAGCGTGCCGTGTGGACCGTCATCCTGGCCCTGTCGTTCCTCGGCTGGACCCAGATCGCCCGTGTCGCCCGCGGTGCGGTGATCACCGTCAAGCAGGCCGACTACGTGGTGGCGGCGCGCGCCCTGGGCGCGTCCACGACGCGCATCATGCTCCGGCACATCATGCCGAACGCCCTCGCGCCGGTGATCGTCGTCGCGACCATCGCGCTCGGCGGCTACATCGGCGCCGAGGCCACCCTGTCCTTCCTGGGCATCGGCCTCGCGGAGCCCACGGTCTCGTGGGGCATCGACGTCTCCGACGGCTTCGCCCAGATCCGCAACGCCGCCTATGTCCTGATCGTCCCCTCGGTGATGGTCTCGATCACGGTGCTCGCGTTCCTCATGTTCGGCGATGCGGTCCGCAACGCCCTCGACCCGAAGATGCGCTGAGGGAGGCGTACGTGACCACCATCGAGAAAACGGCGGACGTCCCGGCCCCGCGCAGCGCGGGCGACTTCGAGGGACCCCTGCTCGACGTGCGCGACCTGCACGTGGAGTTCCACACCCGCGACGGCGTCGCCAAGGCCGTCAACGGCGTCAACTACACGGTCTCCGCCGGTGAGACGCTCGCCGTCCTCGGCGAGTCCGGCTCCGGCAAGTCCGTGACGGCGCAGGCCATCATGGGCATCCTGGACATGCCCCCCGGCCGCATCCCCAAGGGCCAGGTGCTCTTCCGCGGCCAGGACCTGCTGACCATGTCAAACGAGGAGCGGCGGCGCATCCGCGGCTCGAAGATCGCGATGATCTTCCAGGATGCGCTCTCCTCCCTCAACCCCGTGCTCTCCGTGGGCTACCAGCTCGGCGAGATGTTCCGGGTGCACCAGGGCCTGAGCAAGAAGCAGGCCAAGGCGAAGGCCATCGAGCTGATGGACCGGGTCAAGATCCCCGCCGCCGCGGCGCGGGTCAACGACTACCCCCACCAGTTCTCCGGCGGTATGCGCCAGCGCATCATGATCGCCATGGCGCTGGCCCTGGAGCCGGACCTGATCATCGCCGACGAGCCCACCACGGCCCTCGACGTGACGGTCCAGGCGCAGGTCATGGACCTGCTCGCGGAGCTCCAGCGCGAGTACAACATGGGCCTCATCCTGATCACCCACGACCTCGGCGTGGTCGCCGACGTCGCGGACAAGATCGCCGTGATGTACGCGGGCCGGATCGTCGAGACCGCCCCCGTGTACGAGCTCTACAAGCGTCCGGCCCACCCCTACACCAAGGGCCTGCTGGACTCGATCCCTCGCCTCGACCAGAAGGGCCAGGAGCTCTACGCGATCAAGGGCCTGCCGCCCAACCTGCTCAAGATCCCCTCGGGCTGCGCCTTCAACCCGCGCTGCCCCAAGGCCGAGGACATCTGCCGCACCGACATCCCGGCGCTGCACCCGGTGACCGAGCAGGACGGCGCCGATCTGCCGGGCCGCGGCAGCGCGTGCCACTTCTGGAAGGAGACGATCCATGGCTGAGCTCAGGAAGACCGACGAGGCCGTGGACGCGACTCCGAACACGACGGCCGTCGACAGGGTGGACGCCCCGACCGAGGACGCGGCGGTCGCCGCGATCGAGGCGCCCGTCGGGCGCGGGGAGCCGATCCTCCAGGTCCGCAATCTGGTCAAGCACTTCCCGCTGACCCAGGGCATCCTCTTCAAGAAGCAGGTCGGCGCGGTCAAGGCCGTGGACGGCATCTCCTTCGACCTGTTCCAGGGCGAGACCCTGGGCATCGTGGGCGAGTCCGGCTGCGGCAAGTCGACCGTCGCCAAGCTGCTGATGACGCTGGAGCGGGCGACCGCCGGCGAGGTCTTCTACAAGGGCCAGGACATCACCAAGCTGTCGGGGCGCGCGCTCAAGGCCGTGCGCCGCAACATCCAGATGGTGTTCCAGGACCCGTACACCTCGCTCAACCCCCGTATGACGGTGGGCGACATCATCGGTGAACCCTTCGAGATCCACCCCGAGGTGGCGCCGAAGGGAGACCGGCGCAAGAAGGTGCAGGAGCTGCTGGAGGTCGTGGGTCTCAACCCCGAGTACATCCACCGCTACCCGCACCAGTTCTCCGGCGGCCAGCGCCAGCGCATCGGCATCGCCCGCGGCCTCGCGCTCAACCCGGAGATCATCATCTGCGACGAGCCGGTCTCCGCGCTCGACGTGTCCGTGCAGGCGCAGGTCATCAACCTGATGGAGAAGCTCCAGGACGAGTTCAACCTGTCCTATGTCTTCATCGCGCACGACCTGTCCATCGTCCGGCACATCTCGGACCGGGTCGGCGTGATGTACCTGGGCAAGATGGCCGAGATCGGCTCGGACGTCCAGATCTACGACCACCCGACGCACCCCTACACCCAGGCGCTGCTGTCGGCGGTCCCGGTCCCGGACCCGGAGTCCCGTGAGGGCCGCGAGCGGATCATCCTCACCGGTGACGTGCCCTCCCCGGCCAACCCGCCGTCGGGCTGCCGCTTCCGCACCCGCTGCTGGAAGGCCGAGGACAAGTGCGCCACCGAGGTGCCGCTGCTCGCGGTGCCGGAGCGGTTCAAGGGCCAGGACACCCCGGCCGCGCACGAGTCGGCGTGCCACTTCGCCGAGGAGAAGGACGTCGTCCACGCCGTCTGATCCGCCTCCCGAGCGCCGTACGCGCCCGTCCCGCCCCTCCGGCGGGGCGGGCGCGTCCGCGTCGGGGGCCAGTCCGGCGGGGCGTCCGCGTCCGGGTCCGTCCGTGCCACGGGCCGTCCCCGGAAAAGGCGTTGCGGCGGGCGGGCACGGCGCGAAGAGTGACGGCATGTCCCTCACCGTCCGCCCGGCGGCGCTCGCCGACGCCCCCGCGATACGCGACCTGATGAACGCCGTCGACCTCGTCGAGATCGGCCGCCCCGAGACCGATCTGCACACGGTGGAGGCGGACCTCGCCCACCCGGAGACCGACCTCGCCCGCGACACCTGGCTCCTGACCGACACCGACACCGACACCGGCGCCGAAGGCCCCGTGGGGTACGGCGTGATCTGGAGCGACTCCGGGCAGGGGGACATCGGCGTCGACCTCTACACCCTGCCCGGCCGCTCCGACGCGACCGCGCTGCTGCTGGAGCGGATCGAGGAACGGGCCGCGGAGGCGGCGGCCGGGGCCGGGGCGGCGCGGGCCGTCCTCCATCTGCACCTCAATGTGCGCCCCGCCCTGGACACCGGCCTGCTGACCGGCCGGGGCTGGCGGACCGTGCGGCGCCACCAGATCATGACCCGCCCGCTGTCGCCCGCCTCCGACACCCCGCCCGTCCCGCCCGCCGGGCTGACCCTGCGCGACTGCCGGGACGAGGCGGACCGCCGGCTCGCCCACGCCCTGGTCGAGGAGACCTTCGCCGAGCACTTCGACCACCACCCGCGCCCCTATGCCTCCTGGCTCGACGACATCGACGGCGCCCGGCTCGACTGGTCGCTGGTGTGGATCGCCTCGCTGCCCGGGGAGGGCGATGTCGCCGTCCTGCTCAGCCGGGACGACCGGGAGGCCATGGGCTGGATCCGCAACGTCGGAGTCGTCGGGCGCGCCCGGGGCCGGGGGATCGCCGGTCATCTGCTGCGCCACGCCTTCGCCGTCTACGCGGCCCGCGGCCGGGACACCATCGGCCTGGGCGTGGACACCGGCAACGAGACCCGCGCCCTCGCCCTGTACGAGGCGCACGGCATGACCCTGCACTACGCGGTGGACACCTGGGAGGTCACTCTTCCGGCGGCAGCGGGAGCCGCCCGGCCGCGCTGAGGGTGCGTCATGTCCTGTATGGGGTGATATTCGGTGCTACGTCAGGCCGAGGACACGGGAGGAACCCCATGCGTGGAGCCACGCACGCCCGATGGGCCGCTTGCGCGGTGGCCGTCGCACTCGCGGCGACCGGCTGCGGCGGTGGCGGAGGCGACAGCGGAGGGAGCGGCGCGGACGGGATCGTCAGCTCCTCCTGGAGCGACCCCCAGAACCCCCTGGAGCCGGCGAACACCAACGAGGTGCAGGGCGGCAAGGTCCTCGACATGATCTTCCGTGGTCTGAAGAAGTACGACCCCAAGACCGGCGCGGCCACCGACATGATGGCCGAGAGCATCGAGACCACGGACTCGACCAACTTCACCATCAAGATCAAGAACGGCTGGACCTTCAGCAACGGCGAGAAGGTCACCGCCAAGTCCTATGTGGACGCCTGGAACTACGGCGCCAACCTGCGCAACAACCAGAAGAACGCCTACTTCTTCGGCTACATCGACGGCTACGAGCAGGTCCACCCCGAGAGCGGCGACCCCACCGCCCAGACCCTGTCGGGGCTGAAGGTCGTCGACGACCTCACCTTCACGGTCAAGCTCAGCCAGAAGTTCTCCACCTGGCCCGACACCCTCGGCTACTCCGCCTTCGCCCCGCTGCCCCAGGCCTTCTTCGACGACCACGACGCCTGGGTGGCCAAGCCCGTCGGCAACGGCCCGTACACCCTCCAGTCGTACCAGAAGGGCAACCAGGCCCAGCTGCGGCGCTGGGACGACTACCCCGGCCCGGACAAGGCGCAGAACGGCGGGATCGACCTCAAGGTCTACACCGACAACAACACCGCCTACACCGACCTGATCGCCGGCAACCTCGACCTCGTCGACGACGTCCCCGCCTCCCAGCTCAAGAACGTGCAGGCCGACCTCGGCGACCGCTACATCAACACCCCCGCCGGCATCATCCAGACCCTCGCCTTCCCGTTCTACGACGACGCCTGGAACACCCCGGACGGCGCCAAGCTGCGCACCGGGCTCTCCCGCGCGATCAACCGCGAGCAGATCACCCAGACGATCTTCCAGAACACCCGCACCCCCGCCAAGGACTGGACCTCCCCGGTCCTCGGCGCGGACGGCGGCTTCGACGACACCCTCTGCGGCGACGCCTGCGAGTACGACCCGGCCGCGGCGAAGCAGCTGATCGAGGAGGGCGGCGGTCTTCCCGGCGGCCAGGTGCGGCTCACCTACAACGCGGACACCGGCTCCCACCGGGACTGGGTCGACGCCGTCTGCAACTCCATCAACAACGCCCTCGGCAACGACAAGGCGTGCGTCGGCAACCCGGTCGGCACCTTCGCCGACTTCCGCAACCAGATCGGCGAGCAGAAGATGCCCGGCCCGTTCCGCGCGGGCTGGCAGATGGACTACCCGCTGATCCAGAACTTCCTCCAGCCGCTCTACTACACCAACGCCTCGTCCAACGACGGCAAGTGGTCCAACGAGCGCTTCGACGACCTGGTCGACCAGGCCAACGCCGAGAGCGACACCGCGAAGGCGGTCGACCTGTTCAAGCAGGCCGAGGAGGTCGTCCGCGACCAGATGGCGGCCATCCCGCTCTGGTACCAGAACGGCAGCGCCGGCTACTCGGAGCGGATCTCCAACGTGGCCCTGAACCCGTTCAGCGTCCCCGTCTACAACGAGATCAAGGTCAACTGACGGCGGAAGCCACCCGGCCCGGCGACGCGCACCGCGAGCGCCGGGCCGCACCCCTTCCCGGGACCTCCTGCCGGAGACCCCCGCCTCCCGCGACGACCCCCGGAGCGCTTCATGGGACGCTATGTGATCCGGCGTCTGCTGCAGATGATCCCGGTCTTCTTCGGCACGACGCTGCTGATCTTCCTGATGGTCAACGTCATGGGCGACCCGGTCGCCGGCCTCTGCGGCGACCGGCAGTGCGACCCCGCGACCGCCGCCCAGCTGCGCAAGGAGTTCGGCCTCGACAAGCCCGTGTGGCAGCAGTACCTGACCTACATGGGCAACGTCTTCACCGGCGACTTCGGCACCGCCTTCAACGGGCAGCCGGTCACCGAGCTGATGGGCGAGGCGTTCCCGGTCACCATCCGGCTCACCCTGGTCGCCATCTTCTTCGAGATCCTGATCGGCATCAGCCTCGGCGTCGTCACCGGACTGCGCCGCGGCCGGCCCGTGGACACCGGGGTGCTGATCCTGACCCTGGTCGTCATCGCCGTCCCCACCTTCGTCACCGGCCTGATCGTCCAGCTGGTGCTGGGCATCAAATGGGGCTGGATCGACCCCTCGGTCTCCTCCGACGCCCGGCTCGACGAACTGCTGGTGCCCGGCCTGGTGCTCGCCTCCGTCTCGCTCGCCTATGTCACCCGCCTCACCCGCACCTCGATCGCGGAGAACCTGCGGGCCGACTACGTACGCACCGCCAAGGCCAAGGGCCTGCCCCGGGGGCGGGTCATCCGGCGGCACCTGCTGCGCAACTCGCTCATCCCCGTGGTCACCTTCATCGGCACCGACGTGGGCGCCCTGATGGGCGGGGCCATCGTCACCGAGCGCATCTTCAACATCCACGGCGTCGGCTACCAGCTCTACCAGGGCATCCTGCGCCAGAACTCGCAGACCGTGGTCGGCTTCGTGACCGTGCTGGTCATCGTCTTCCTGCTGGCGAACCTGCTGGTCGACCTCCTGTACGCCGTTCTCGACCCGAGGATCCGCTATGCCTGAGCAGCAGCCTCCCTACGAGGACAATGCGATCGCCCCCACCGGCGCCGGCGGGGCCGCCGACCTCGCGATGAGCGAGGGCGAGACCCTGGAGAAGGCACCCGGCGGCGGCCCGCTCGGCACCGGCCCGTCCGGCAAGCCGCGCAGCCTCTGGTCCGACGCCTGGCGGGGCCTGCGGCGCAACCCCGTCTTCATCGTCTCCGCCTTGGTGATCCTCTTCCTGGTCGTCATCTCGATCTGGCCCTCGCTGATCGCCTCCGGAAACCCGCTGAGCTGCGACCTCGCCAAGGCGCAGCAGGGCTCCCAGCCCGGGCACCCCTTCGGCTTCAACGGCCAGGGCTGCGACGTCTACACCCGTACCGTCTACGGCGCCCGGACCTCGGTGACCGTCGGGGTCTGCGCCACCCTCGGGGTGGCGATCCTCGGCTCGGTCCTCGGCTCGCTCGCCGGGTTCTTCGGGGGCTCCTCGGACGCGATCCTCTCCCGGCTCACCGACATCTTCTTCGGCATCCCGGTGGTCCTCGGCGGTCTCGTCCTGCTCTCCGTGGTCACCTCCACCACGGTGTGGCCGGTGGTCGGCTTCATGGTGCTGCTCGGCTGGCCGCAGCTCTCCCGGATCGCCCGCGGCGCCGTGATCACCGCCAAGCAGAACGACTACGTGCAGGCCGCCCGCGCGCTCGGGGCGTCCAACACCCGGATGCTGCTGCGGCACATCGCGCCCAACGCGATCGCCCCCGTCATCGTGGTCGCGACCATCGCGCTCGGCACCTACATCTCGCTGGAGGCGACCCTGTCCTACCTCGGCGCCGGACTGAAGCCCCCGACCGTTTCCTGGGGCATCGACATCTCCTCCGCGTCCCCCTACATCCGCAACGCCCCGCACATGATGCTCTGGCCGGCCGGCGCGCTGGCGGTCACGGTGCTCGCGTTCATCATGCTCGGCGACGCGGTGCGCGACGCCCTCGACCCCAAGCTGCGTTAGGTGGTGCCCGCCATGTCCGTGACGCCCGCGGCGCCCGGCGCGTCGGAGCCGCTGCTCGACGTCCGGGATCTGCACGTCGAGTTCCACACCCGGGACGGGGTCGCCAAGGCCGTCAACGGGGTCGACTACACCGTCTCCGCCGGGGAGACCCTCGCCGTGCTGGGCGAGTCCGGCTCCGGCAAGTCGGTCACCGCCCAGGCGATCATGGGCATCCTCGACATGCCCCCCGGCCGGATCGCCGGCGGCGAGATCCTCTTCAAGGGGCGCGACCTGCTCAGGCTGGGCGAGGACGAGCGGCGCAGGATCCGGGGCGCCGAGATGGCCATGATCTTCCAGGACGCCCTCTCCTCGCTGAACCCGGTCCTGACCGTGGGCGACCAGCTCGGCGAGATGTTCACCGTCCACCAGGGCCTGTCCCGCAAGGACGCGAAGGCCCGGGCGGTCGAGCTGATGGACCGGGTCCGCATCCCGGCCGCCCGGGAACGCGTCGGGCAGTACCCGCACCAGTTCTCCGGCGGTATGCGCCAGCGCATCATGATCGCGATGGCGCTCTCCCTCGAACCGGACCTGATCATCGCGGACGAGCCCACCACCGCCCTGGACGTCACCGTGCAGGCCCAGGTCATGGACCTGCTGGCGGAACTCCAGCGGGAGCTGGACATGGGGCTCATCCTGATCACCCACGACCTCGGGGTGGTCGCCGACGTCGCCGACAAGATCGCCGTGATGTACGCGGGCCGGATCGTCGAGTCCGCCCCCGTCCACGACATCTACAAGGCCCCCGCCCACCCGTACACCAAGGGCCTGCTGGAGTCGATCCCGCGGCTCGACCAGAAGGGCCGGGAGCTGTACGCGATCAAGGGCCTGCCGCCCAACCTGCTGGACATCCCGCCCGGCTGCGCCTTCAACCCCCGCTGTCCGATGGCCCAGGACGTCTGCCGCACCGATGTGCCGCCGCTGTACGAGGTGGACGCGGACCGCCGCAGCGCCTGCCACTTCTGGGAGGCGACCCTCCATGGCTGAGGCGATCCTGGAGGTCCGCGACCTCGTCAAGCACTACCCGCTCACCCGGGGCATCCTCTTCAAGAAGCAGATCGGCGCGGTGAAGGCGGTCGACGGCGTCGACATCGACCTGATGGCCGGTGAGACCCTGGGCATCGTGGGGGAGTCGGGCTGCGGCAAGTCCACCCTCGCCCGGATGCTCGTCCACCTGGAACGGCCCACCGCGGGCGTGATCCGCTACAAGGGCGAGGACATCACCAAGCTGTCGGGGCGGGCGCTCAAGGCGGTGCGCCGGAACATCCAGATGGTGTTCCAGGACCCCTACACCTCCCTCAACCCCCGGATGACGGTCGGCGACATCATCGGGGAGCCCTTCGAGATCCACCCCGAGGTGGCGCCCAAGGGGGACCGCCGCAAGAAGGTGCAGGACCTCCTCGACGTGGTCGGGCTCAACCCCGAGTACATCAACCGCTATCCGCACCAGTTCTCCGGCGGGCAGCGCCAGCGCATCGGCATCGCCCGCGGGCTGGCCCTCCAGCCCGAGATCATCGTCGCCGACGAGCCGGTGTCCGCCCTCGACGTCTCGGTGCAGGCGCAGGTCGTCAACCTGCTGGACCGGCTGCAGAGCGAGTTCTCGCTCTCCTACGTCTTCATCGCGCACGACCTGTCGATCGTCCGGCACATCTCGGACCGGGTGGGCGTCATGTACCTCGGGAAGGTGGTGGAGATCGGCCGGGACGCCGAGATCTACGACCACCCCACCCACCCGTACACCCAGGCCCTGCTCTCCGCCGTGCCGGTGCCCGACCCGGAGGCCCGCGCCCACCGGGAGCGGATCATCCTCACGGGTGATGTGCCGTCACCGACGAACATCCCGTCCGGCTGCCGTTTCCGCACCCGCTGCTGGAAGGCGCAGGAACGGTGCGCCCAGGAAGTGCCGTTGCTGGCCGTCCCCGCCCATCTGCGGGACGCGCCCGGACCGGTGCGGCACCCGTCCGCCTGTCACTTCGCGGAGGAGCGGCATGTGGTGCCGAGTGGGGACGGCCGGGAGGGCTGACCGGGGGCCGGTCCGGGCACGGTGGGGCCCCGGGACGGTTAACACGGAGGCAACCCGGCCGACGCCGCTCCGATATACGGACGCGGCACGCTGAGCAGCGTACGGCCGTGCGGGTGCCGTTGGGCCGGCCGGGAGCCTCGCCATGTGGCTCCCGGCCGGTCACCCGCCCCGCCTGTCACAGGAGTTGACCGCCGAGTCGTGTCCGGCGGCCCCCTTGTCGGCCCTCCGGGGCGCGGGCAGGATCGAGGACGTGACTCTTTCGCGGGGGGCCCGGATCACCGGAGCGGCGCTCGCCGTGCTCCTCGCGCTGATCACCGCCGCCTGGATCGGACGGGACCTCCAGGCCGCCGGCGACCCCGCCGCCCTGTGGCGGCACTGGACGGGAGCGCCGCCGCTCGGCAGCCCGCTGGTCACCACGATCGTCGAACCCACCCTCCTCCTGCTCTACGCGGCGGTCGCGGTCGCCGCCCTCCGCTCGGCGGTCGCCGCCTCGGCGCTGGTGGCCGCCGCCCTGGTCACCCTCGCCGTCCGGCTCCCCGCCCTATGGGTGCTCACCGCCTCCTACATGGACCTCCAGGCCACCGGCGAACTGCGCGCCCGTGCCCTGTGGACCGCCTTCGCCGCCCTCGGGCTCGGCACCGGGCTGATCGTGACGGCCGTGGCGGGCCGCCGGCCCGCGGGCGCCCATCTCCACGAGGACGGCTGGTCGCCGCGCACCCGCGGCGGGGCGGAGCGGCTGACCCCGACCCGGCCCGCGCACGGCACCGGCGTCCTCGCCTTCCTGCTCCTCGGCACGGCCGCCGCGGTCACCCTCGCCTGGCAGGTGCGCTGGGCGTACGTCCTGGGCGCGGAGACCTGGCTGGATCTGTTCACCGGCGGGGCGCGGGCCCCGGTCCTGCTCCTGGAGCCGCCCTCGGCGTGGCTCGCCCTGACCGTCGCCCTCCTCGCCCTGGTCGCGGGCGGTGGGGGAGTCGTCCGGGCCGTGCACACCCGGCCGCTGGGCGCGGCGGTGGCCGGGCTGCTGTGCGCGCACGGGGTGGCGCAGACCGGGCTCTTCGTCCGGCAGGGGGTCTTCGGGGAGTTCGGGGCGATCTCCCTGGAGCGTCAACTCCTCGTCGCCACCGCGCTGTTCGAGCTGGGGGCCGGGGCCCTGCTGGTGGTCCTGCTGGTGCGGCGGGGCGAGGAGCTGCCGGACGGCGGCGCCTGGGCGGGCGGCGGCCCGGACACGGGCGGCCCCGGCGGCTACGGGTACCCGCCGGCCACGGCGTACGGCCATCCGCCCGCGCCGGGCTACGGCCACCCGCCCCGGACCGGGCCCGACCAGGCGCCCCCGCCGGGCTACGGGTACCCGCCCGCGCCGCCCACCTCGCGGCCGCCCGGCTGGTGAGCGGGCGGCCGCGCGGGCGGATCAGCGCGGCAGGCCCAGCGACCGCTTGAGGAAGTCGACCTGGAGCAGCAGCAGGTTTTCGGCCACCTGCTCCTGCGGGGTCATATGCGTCACCCCGGTCAGCGGCAGCACCTCGTGCGGGCGCCCGGCGGAGAGCAGGGCGGAGGACAGCCGCAGGGCGTGCGCCACCACCACGTTGTCGTCCGCCAGGCCGTGGACGATCAGCATCGGCCGGTGCGGGGTCTCGGCCACCGTCAGACCGTCGTCCCCGACCAGGGAGTTGGCCGTGTAGACCTCCGGCCGCTCGTGCGGGTCGCCGAGGTACCGCTCCGTGTAGTGGGTGTCGTACAGCCGCTGGTCGGTCACGGGGGCGCCGACGACGGCCGCGTGGAACACGTCCGGACGGCGCAGGGCCGCCATGCCCGCCAGATAGCCGCCGAAGGACCAGCCGCGGATGGCCACCCGCTCCAGGTCCAGGGGGAAGGACTTGGCGAGCGCCTGCAGGGCCTCCACCTGGTCGTCGAGGATCAGCCCGAAGTCGCCGCCGATCGCCTTCTCCCAGCCCGGGGACCGGCCCGGTGCCCCGCGCCCGTCCGCCACCACCACCGCGAAGCCCTGGTCGGCGAACCACTGCGCGGTCAGATGGGCGTGGTGCGCGGCGAGCACCCGGCGGCCGTGCGGGCCGCCGTAGGGGTCCATCAGCACCGGCAGCGGGCCGTCGCCCTCCCGGTGGCCGGACGGCAGCAGCACCGCGCACGGGATACGGCGCGGTCCGGCCTCCACCAGGAGCGGCCGGGCGGTCAGCGCGGGGCGTTCCGCGTACGAGGCGACGACGGCGATCTGCTCGCCGTCCCGCAGCACCCGCGCGGTGGTGCCGCTCGCGTCGGGGCGGGCGGAGGCGAGGACGGTGACGGCGCCCGAGCGGACCGCGGTGTGCACCCCGGGGCCGTCGGAGACCCGCCGCGGGCCGTCGTCCCCGACCCGGTAGATGTGGATCTCGCCGGTCTCCGGGGCGGCGGCGCTCTCGCCCGCGCTCGCGGAGACCAGGACGTCGTCCTCCCCGAGGTCGAGGATCGCGCGCAGATGGAGGTCCGGGCCGGTGAGCACCCGGTCGCCGGCCGCCAGCACCCGGGCGTCGTCCAGGTCGGCGATCCGGACCAGTCGGGAGGCGTCCCCGGCGCCGGCGTCCGTGTCCGTGTCCGTGCCGGGAGCGGCGGGCCGCCAGGCGGGGGCGCCGGGGAAGAGTTCCAGCCACGCCGGGTCCTCCTCCACGAGCACCGGACGGGTGGCCCCCGTCTCCGGATCGGCCGCCAGGTTGACCTGGGTGCGCTGGTCCCGCGACTGCACCAGCAGCAGCGGGGGCCCGGCGGCCGACCAGTGCACCCGGGCCAGGTACGGGTAGCGCTCCCGGTCCCAGACGATCTCGGTGCGCTCCCCGTCCAGGGCCACGGCGAACAGCCGCACCTCCGCGTTGGGCGTCCCGGCCGCCGGGTACGCGATCTCGGCGGGCCTGCGGTCCGGGTGGGCCGGGTCGCTGATCCACCAGCGCCGCACCTCGCTGTCGTCCACCCGCGCGACCAGCAGCCGGTCCGAGTCCGGGGACCACCAGAAGCCGCGCGAGCGGCCCATCTCCTCCGCGGCGACGAACTCGGCCAGCCCGAAGGTCACTCCGGGGCCGTCCGGCTCCGCCAGCGCCCGGTCGCCGCCGCCCTCGGCGCCCGTGACGCGCAGGGCGCCGCCCGCCGCGTAGGCGACGTACCGGCCGTCCGGCGACGGCCGGGGGTCGATCACCGGTCCGGCGACGGGCAGTTCACGGGCCGTGCCGGCGCGCAGCTCGGCCGTGAACAGCCGGCCGGACAGGGCGAAGGCCGCCAACTCGGCCGCCCCGTCCACCGCGTACTCCACGACCCCGGCCGAGCCCTCCCGGCTGCGCTCCCGCCGGGCCCGCTCCTCGGCGGGCAGGTCCTCCTCCGAACCGGCCGCCAGCTCCCGGGGGTCGGCGGCGATCCGCTCCCGCGGAACCGGGCCGTCCAGGTCCAGCACCCACAGCAGTCCGGTCCGGTCGGTGCCCGAGGCGGACCGCAGGAAGACCACCCGGGAGCCGTCCGGGGAGACGGTGAAGGCACGGGGGGCTCCCAGGGTGAACCGCTGGGTCCGCGCCGACTGACGCGGGAAGGAGAGCTGTTGCGTCGCTGTCATGGAGCGAACCTATGACACCGCGCCCGAGCGCGTGCGCCCCCGCGTGCTGCCGTGCACCGATCGATGCGTGGGCACGGATAGTTATGATCCGTAGCACAAGGTGGGTATGAACCTGCCGGCACATGCAACGGGACCGTCCCTACCGAATATCCGTCGAACTTCTGTGGAGGTGAACCGCCGTGGCACTCTCGATTTCGGCGGTGGTGCTGCTGGCGATCGTCGTCTTCCTGCTGATCCGGAAATCCGGGTTGAAGGGCGGGCATGCGGTGGTCTGCGTGTTGCTCGGGTTCTACCTCGCCAGTTCCTCGATCGCCCCGACGATCAGCGAGCTGACCACCAACGTGGCGGGAATGATCGGCGGGCTGAAGTTCTGACCGGGCCCCCTCGCTCTACCCTGGGCCCATGAAGGATCTCCCCGCCCGCCGTCTGCTCCTGGTGCACGCGCACCCGGACGACGAGTCGATCACCAACGGCGCCACGATGGCGCGGTACGCGGCAGCCGGTGCCCACGTCACCCTGGTGACCTGCACCCTCGGCGAGGAGGGGGAGGTCGTCCCGGACTCCCTCGCCCACCTCGCGCCCGACCGGGAGGACCGGCTCGGTCCCCACCGGGCCGGGGAGCTGGCGGAGGCGATGCGGGAGCTCGGCGTCACCGACCACCGCTTCCTCGGCGGACAGGGCCGGTTCCGGGACTCCGGGATGATGGGCGTCCCGCAGAACCACCGCGCGGGCGCCTTCTGGAACGCGGAGGTGGACGAGGCCGCCGCGTACCTCGTGGAGGTGATCCGCTCGGTGCGGCCGCAGGTCCTGGTGACCTACGACCCCCGCGGCGGCTACGGGCACCCGGACCACATCCAGGCGCACCGGGTCGCGACGCGGGCCGTGGACCTCGCGGCGGAGCGCGCCTACCGCCGCGACCTCGGCGCCCCGCACACCGTCGCCAAGGTCTACTGGAACCGGGTGCCCCGCTCCGTGGCCGAGGACGCCTTCGCCCGGCTGCGCGCCGAGGCGCCGGACCGCTTCCCGGGCGTCGCGGCGATCGGGGACGTGCCCGGAGTCGTGGACGACGCCCTGGTCACCACGGAGATCGACGGCACCGCGTACGCGGACCGCAAGGCCGCGGCGATGCGTGCCCATCTCACCCAGATCACCGTGGACGGGGCGTACTTCGCGCTCTCCAACGATCTGGGGCAGCCCCTGTTCACCACCGAGTACTACCAGTTGGCGGCCGGCGCCCCGGGGGAGACGGAGGGCGGGCGCGAGCGCGACCTGTTCGCCGGAATCGCCGGACTCGACCCGATCGCGGCCGGGGCGGGGAGCGCCGCCGGGCGTGAGGGACTTGGGGAGATTTCCGGAGGCGCGTCGTGACCGGGCCCTCCGCACCGGGTTCGTTCCTCGCGGGTCCTGTGAAGCCCGCGCGGATCGCCGCGTACGCCGGGCTGCTGGTGCTCGGCGCGCTCGTCGCCGTCGCCGGATCGCTCGTCCAAGGGGCCTGGTTCCCGGGCGGGTTGGCCGTCGCCCTGCTGGGGACGGGCGGTCTCTTCGCGGGCGCCCGCCGGGCCACCGGGACACAGCTCGGCGTGGTCTGGCCGGCCGTCGGCTGGCTGCTCACCATCGTGCTGCTGAGCATCGGACGGCCCGAGGGGGACGCCCTGTTCCCGGCCGGGATCGGGCCGCTGGTCTTCATGCTCGGCGGTACGGTCATGGCTGTGATGTGTGCCACCATGCAGCGGCCGCCGGGGACGGGCGGCGGTGCGCGGCCACTTGGCCGGTAACGGGCCGTCGGCCGCGTGCGCGCACCCTGGTCGCGCCGGTGGTCCCGGCCGGCCGGGACGCCCGTGAACTGGCCGTGCGCGGACGGCCCGCCGCGCACGGACGGGTACCGCTTCCCCTGGTCCCCGGGTGTCCGTCGGCACCGGACAGTATGGTGGTGCGCGCCGCCGAGCCGCCCGCAGCAGATGCTGTCCAGTAAGAACGGGGCGGCGACGCCAACCGGGAGAACCTGCTTTGAGTCGTGAAACTGACAGCTCCTCCTCCGGCCCCCAGGGGCGCGGTGGAGCCGCGTACCCCTCGGGAACCCCGCCGTACGGGTCCCGCCAGTATCCGTCGCTGCATCCGCAGGACGACCGGAACGCACCGGACGCCGACGCGGCGCCCGAGCAGCCCGACGAGCCCAGGACCGAGACGACGCTGACGACCCGGATCCGGATCAACATCCCCGGGTCGCGGCCCATCCCGCCGGTCGTGATGCGCACCCCGATGAGCGAGACGGACGTGGCCGCGCGGGGCGCGGGCGGGTCCGGTGGCGGGGCGGCCGCGTCCGGCGGCGAGCGGGAGAGCGGGCGCACCGGCAGCACTCCGCGGCCCGACGCGTCCGGGGGCGGCGCCGCGGGCGCGGCCTCCGGGAGTGCTCCGGCGGGCGGGGAGAAACCCCCGACCAGCGACTGGTTCGCGCCACGGAAGCCCGCCGCGGCGGCGCCCCCGCAGGGCGCGGGCGCTGCGCCCGGCGGCCCGGGCCCGAACGGTGTGCCCCCCGGCGGGGAGCCGCCCCGCAGGTCCGGGCTGGCGGACCTCGCCGACGCCGAGGCGGCACCCGGCCTGCCGACCCGTCCGCGGGCCGGCGCCCCCGAGGACCCGCTGCGCGGCACCGGGCCCAACCCGATCCTGGCGCAGGGCGGGCCGGGCGGCCCCGGTGCGCCCGGCGGCCCGGGCCTGCCGCGGCGCGGTGACGGTCCGGGCGCGCGGGACGGCTTCGCCCCGGCCGAAGGCTTCGCGCCCGGCGACGGTTTCGCGCCGCCCGGGCACGGCACCCCGCCGCACGGCACCCGGCGTCCCGGCGGCGGCCCCGCCGGTCCGGCCGGCCCGACGACGGGTCCGGCCACCGGCGACATGCCGTTCGGCCCCGGGCCGGGCGGACCGGGCGGTCCCGCCGGTGGCCCGCCGCGGCTGTCCGACGACACCGCCGTGCTGACCCCGCAGCGTCCCTCCCCGGAGCCTCCCGTCGGCGGCCATGTCTCGGGCGACACCCTCACCAGCGGCATCCCCGTGGTGCCGGGCGACGGGCCCCGCTCGCCGTTCCCGTCCTCCGGACCCGCGCGCACCCGAGGTGGCGCGCCGGGCTCCGACGCGGGCTACTCCGCGCCGGAGTTCCCGGCCGGTCCGGGCGGCGGCCCGGCGGGTCCCGCCGGGCCCGTCTCGGCGGCGGACGACGACGAGCCGGCGCCCCGCCCCGCCCCCGCGCGGCCCGCGAAGAAGGGCCGCTCCAAGCTGGTGCTGGCCGGTGCGGGCGTGGTCGGGCTGCTCGGCATCGCGTACGGGGCCGGTCTGCTGCTCAACCACTCCGACGTGCCGAAGAGCACCACGGTCCTGGGCGTCGACATCGGCGGCGGGACCCGGGACGAGGCGGTCAACAAGCTCGACTCCGAGCTGGGCGACCGGGCGGCGGGGACGATGCAGCTCTCGGTCGGCGGCAAGAAGGCGGAACTCGCCCCGGACAAGGCGGGGCTGTCCCTGGACAGTCAGGCGACCGTCCGCGGGGCTGCGGGCAGCGACTACAACCCGGTCTCGGTGATCGGCTCCCTCTTCGGGGGCGAGCGGGTGGCCCAGCCGGTGATCGTCGTCGACGAGGAGAAGCTGGCCGTCGCCCTCGCGGACCTGGCGGGCTCCGCCGGTTCCGCGAGCGAGGGCACGATCCGCTTCGAGCCGGGCCGTGCGGTGGCCGTGCCGGGCAAGCCGGGGGAGACCCTGGACGTCCAGCGCTCGATGATCAGCGTCAAGGACGCGTACCGGGCCCAGGTCGAGACGGGCAAGCCCAATGTGGTGACCCTGCCCGCCGCCACCCGTGAACCCACCATCAGCCAGGCGGAGATCGACCGGGCGATGAAGGAGTTCGCGGAGCCGGCGATGTCCGGACTGATCACGGTCCAGGCGGGCGGCAAGCAGATCCAGTTCGGCCCGGCCAAGTCCCTGCCGAAGATCCTCTCGATGCGTCCCGTCGAGGGGAAGCTCGTCGAGCACTACGACAAGGCGGCGATCGAGCAGCTCCTGGAGGGCGTGTTCGACGGCATCACCATCACCAAGGCCGACGGCAAGCAGCACCCGGTCAGCGCGGACGACGTGGCCCAGGCGATGGGCCCCGCGCTCCGTGGCAAGACCCCGGCGGAACGCACCGCGATCATCGACCTCGACCCGAGCTGACGCGGGGGCCCTCCGGGCCCGCGTCCCGGCCCCTGCCCCGGCCACCAGGCCGGGGCAGGGGCTGTCGGCGTGCGCCGGGTGCCGCGTGCTCGCGGCGCACCGCCCAGCGGCCGGTGCCGGCGGGCGCGGCCCGGCGGGCGCTTCGTCGCGTGGGCGGGCCGCGTTCGGGGGCGCTGCGGCCCGGCACCCGGTTCCGGGCCGGGGAAGGCAGGCCGGCGGGCGTCACGCCGTCGGTTCGGGCGGAACGGCCCGGTGCGGCGGCGGAGTGCTCGCGCGCTTGCGCGGCGGCGAGGCGCTCCGGGTGCGTCGGGCGGCCCCGGCCGCCGATCGCGGGTTCGCGGCGGAACGACCCCGCGCGCGGCCCGCTCCGGGGAGGACGTCCCCCGCGCGCGGCCCGCTCCCAGAACAGCGGGTTCTCGGGCGACCAGGGCAGGAACGGCCCCGCCCGCTCCAGGGAGAACGCCCTCCGCGCGGCCCGGTCCCGGATCGGCCCCCCGCGGCCCGGTCCGGGGGAACGGCCCCGCGCGCCCCGCCCCGTCCGGGGAGAACGCCCCCGCCCGAGCACGTCAGTTGAGCATCGCGCGGGCCGCGCGGGCGCGGCCGCGGATGGAGGACGCGGTCGTGGGCTCGACCGCGTCGACGATCTCCGCGTACGCGTCCAGCTCCGCCGCGCCCGTCAGGAAGTCGCCGCGCCGGACGAGGAGCTCGGCGCGTTCGTAGCGGAGGCGGGCGGGGTGGGAGGGGAGGAGCAGGAGGAGGTCGAGGGCCCAGAGGGCGACCTCGGAGCGCTCGGGGCGCGGGGCGGCCCAGGCGCGGATGTTGTTGAGGACGCGGGCGACCACCGCGAGGGTGTCGGAGGGGCGGAACATCGACGGGGTGGGCGCGGAGCCCGTCGCCTCGGTCACCAGCCGCTCGGTGTCCTCCGGGGACAGCGGCCGCCCGCCCGCGAACGGGTCCGCGAGGACCAGCGCGTCCGGCTCGCCGAAGCCGACGACGAAGTGGCCCGGCAGCCCCACCCCGTACACCTGGCCGCCCGCGCGCCGGGCGACCTCCGTCCAGAGGACCGACAGCAGGATCGGCAGCCCCCGCCGGCGGCGCAGCACCTCGTGCAGCAGGGAGGACTCCAGCCGCTGGTAGTCGGCCGGGAGGCCGTGGAAGCCCTCCCGGCCGCCCAGCAGCTCGGCCACCGCCCCGGCCCAGGCGTGCGGGCCGGAGAGGCCGTACGGCAGAGCCCCGGCCAGGCGGTCCAGTTCGATCTCGGCCGCGTCGATGTCGTCCTGGCCGAACCCCGGGTCCGCCTCGGCGCCGATGAGCAGGCAGAGCAGGGCCAGGTCGGGGCGTTCGGCGCGGGCCTCCTCGGCGAAGCGCTCCCGCCAGGGGCGCGGGCCGGGCACGGGCTCCTCGTGCGTCGGGTCGTGCATCGGGCGGTCCTCCCTCCGGCGGGCTTATCCGGCGCGGTGGTGGTGGTAGTGGTGGTGGACGGTGAAGCCGAGGCCCGCGTACAGCCCCAGGGCCGCCGCGTTGTCCGACTCGACCTGGAGCCAGCCGGCCGAGGCCCCCTCGTCCAGGGCCCGCCGGGCCAGCGCGGCCATCACCGTCGTCGCCAGGCCCCGCCGCCGCTGGGCCGGGTCCACCTCCACGGCCATGAACCCGGCCCAGCGCCCGTCCACCACACAGCGCCCGATCGCGGCGGGTGCCCCGCCCGCCCCGGGCACGGTCGCGAACCAGACGGACGGCCCCGAGGCCAGCACCGCGCGCACCTCCGGTCCGGGCTCGCCGACCCGCTGGTAGCGCCGCAGCCACGCCTCGTCCGCCGCCCGGTCCAGCCGTACGCCGGACACGTCCGCGTCCAGGTCGCCCAGCGGCGCGAGCGCGCCCGTGCGCACCTCGGCCGACACCTCGCGGGCCCAGCCCCGCTCCGCCAGCGCGGCGGCCAACTCCTCCTGGGTGCCCGCCGCGCCCGTCGCGGTCTGCACATACGCGGGCAGGCCCCGGGCCGCGTACCAGGAGCGCACCCGCTCCAGCGCCGCGTCCAGCGGCAGGCCCGGGTCGCCCAGCGGGAGCACGGAGTTGGCGCGCCGGGTGAAGCCCGCGGCCGCCCGCAGCTCCCAGTCGCCGAGCCGCTCGCTCTCCAGCGGCCGCCAGGCCCGCGCGGTGACCCGCGCCAGCTCCTCGAAGGAGGCCGCCGGGCCGCGCCGCCGGGCCGGGGCAGCGGGCACCGTCTTGCCCGCGACCAGCAGGGATTCCGCGATGCGGACGCTCTCGCCCGTGCGCCGTGTGATCAGCAGCACACCGTCGTTCCAGGATGTGAGAACCCCGACCGTGTCGGTGAACAGCGCGCCCGGCGCCGCCTGTACGCCCCGTGCCCGCACCGACACGCGTTTGCCCACGTCAGCAGGTGTGATGCGGACCGTGAGCCGTCCGCCGGACGTGAATTCCACTGATCTGCCAGCCCCTCCTGTTCGGATCGTCCCCCGGAACGGAGATACTAGGGGCGGGCATCGACGACGCCGCGCTCCCGCGCAAGCCAGCCCAAACCGAGGAGGAACGACAGCGTGACCTACGTCATCGCGCAGCCTTGTGTCGACGTCAAGGACAAGGCGTGCATCGAGGAGTGCCCCGTCGACTGCATCTACGAGGGCTCCCGGTCCTTGTACATCCACCCGGACGAATGCGTCGACTGCGGTGCTTGCGAGCCGGTCTGCCCGGTGGAGGCGATCTTCTACGAGGACGACACGCCGGACGAGTGGAAGGACTACTACAAGGCGAACGTCGAGTTCTTCGACGAGCTCGGTTCGCCCGGTGGTGCCTCCAAGCTCGGTCTGATCGAGCGGGACCACCCGTTCGTCGCCGCCCTGCCGCCGCAGAACGGCTGAGCCGCCCCGGAGCGGCCTCGTCCGCCGCTTCGGCGGACGCCCCTGCGCGCATCGCGGTCCCGTACGGCTCCTCGGCCGTACGGGACCGCGCCGTTGCGCCCCCGCCTTCGTCCTCCTCGCCCCGTCCAGCCGCACCAGAAAGCGAGCTCCCCGCCGTGGCCGCAGTCTCCGCCCGCCTGCCCGTCTTCCCCTGGGACAAGCTGGAGCCGTACAAGGCGACAGCGGCGGCCCACCCGGACGGCATCGTCGACCTGTCCGTCGGCACCCCGGTCGACCCGGTCCCGGCCGTCGTCCAACAGGCCCTCGTTGCCGCCGCCGACTCCCCGGGCTACCCGACGGTATGGGGCACCCCCGCGCTGCGCGACGCCCTCACCGGCTGGGTCACCCGCCGGCTGGGCGCGGTGGACGTGGCGCACACCAACGTCCTCCCCGTGGTGGGCTCCAAGGAGCTGGTCGCCTGGCTGCCGACCCAACTCGGCCTCGGCCCGGGCGACACCGTCGCCTACCCGCGCCTCGCCTACCCGACGTACGAGGTCGGCGCGCGGCTGTGCGGGGCGACGCCGGTGGTGTACGACGACCCGACCGAGCTGGACCCGGAGGGCCTGCGCCTGCTCTGGCTCAACTCGCCGTCCAACCCGACCGGGAAGGTCCTCGGCAAGGAGGAGCTGACCCGGATCGTGGCCTGGGCCCGCGAGCACGGCGTCCTGGTCTTCAGCGACGAGTGCTATCTGGAGCTGGGCTGGGAGGCGGAGCCGGTCTCGGTGCTGCACCCGGACGTCTGCGGCGGCTCCTTCGAGGGGATCGTCGCCGTCCACTCGCTCTCCAAGCGCTCCAACCTGGCCGGCTACCGGGCCGCGTTCCTCGCCGGTGACGCGGCCGTCCTCGGCGAACTGCTCCAGATCCGCAAGCACGGCGGGATGATGACCGCCGCCCCGGTGCAGGCCGCGACCGTGGCCGCCCTCGGCGACGACGCGCACGTGGCCGAGCAGCGGGCCCGGTACGCGGCCCGGCGCGAGGCGCTGCGCACCGCGCTGGAGGCGCACGGCTTCCGGATCGAGCACAGCGAGGCGAGCCTCTACCTCTGGGCGACGCGCGACGAGCCCTGCTGGGACACGGTGGCGCACCTCGCCGAGCGGGGCATCCTGGTGGCGCCCGGCGACTTCTACGGGGAGGCGGGGGAGCGCTTCGTACGGGTGGCGTTCACCGCCACGGACGAGCGGGTGGCGGCGGCCGTGAAGCGGCTCGGCGAAGGGGCCTGAGCGGCCCGGACGGACGCCTGCTGAGCACGGGAAAGCCCGGCCGGCGGTTGAGCACGGGGAAGGGCCCCGGGGAGCGTCGCTCCCCGGGGCCCTTCCCCGTCGTGGTGTGGGCGGGTCAGCCGCCCAGCGGCAGACCGCCGAGGGAGCTGGTGGCGCCACCGAGCGCACCGGTGGGCAGGCCGCCCTTGGTCGCGCCGCCCACCAGGCCGCCGGCCTCGCCCGCGGTGTCGCCGGTGGCCTTCTTGGCGACCGGGGTCGCCTTCTTGGCGGTCTTGCCGACCGTGTCGGCCGCCGCGGGCGCGGCCTTCCCGGCCGTCTTCCCGCCGACCTGGCCGGCGACCTTCGAGGTCTCCTTCGAGACGCCGTCGACCGTGCCGTCGAGGCTCGCGGTGTCGAGCGCCGACAGGCCGTCGACCGGGGCCTGGGGGAGGGCGACGGCGCCCGCGGAGCCGGCCGCACCGACCACGGGAGCTGCTCCCGCCGCGACGATCAGCGCGGCACGGGCGATCCGACGGGTCAGGGGGAGGGACATGATGCTCCTTGAAGCGAGAGGACGTTCGGACTGTGCGTGGTGCTGGTGCTGGTGCTGCTGTCCGGCGTACGGACGTCCTGACAACCGGCGGGAGGGCGGGGGAAGTTGCGGTGACCAGAGGTAAAGAATTGGTAACGCGTCGTATTGTCGTCCCTGTCGGAAAACGGGCGAACAATGTCATGTCCGAAAGGCCGCTGAACCGTCTCTGCCCTTGCCGCGCACGGGATGTGCGCGGTCGGACGGGTGTCCGGCGGGATGGGCGGGGTGCGTCCGGACGGAGAGTGGAGCAACTCCTTCGAGGGGCCCGGCGGCCGGTTGTGCGATTCGCCCGGCGGGGGCTCGGCAAGTCCTGACCGGGCCCTGACCGGGCTCCGGCAGGCTCCGGCGTGCGCCCTGGCGGGGCTCAGTGGGCGATGCGGAGGACGACCTCGTCGCCCGGCTTCCCGTCGGCCTTGCGCCAGCCCTCGCCGGAGCGGTCCTCGCTCCACACCCGGCCCTTGTAGGAGACCTCGGTGAGCCGCAGGGCCTCCGCCCGGGCCACCGCCCAGTGCGCCAGCTCCCAGCCGCGCCGCTCCGCGCCGCCGTCGTCCGCGTCCCCGGCGCCCTCCGGACCCGCGCCCTCGGGGCCCGTGCCGTCCGCCGGGTCCTCGGGCGCCGGCACCGGGACGGTCAGGACGGACGAACCCTGGGCGCCCGCGGTGCCCCGGCCGGGCCCACTGCCGGGCAGGACGTCCTTGCCGAACGCCCGGACCAGCTCGGCCCGTACCTTCGCGGGATCGCCCGGCTCGCCGTCCGAGCGCACCGAGCAGGTCAGCGTGGCTGCGGTGGAGCCGGTGAGGGCGGCGGCGAGCAGGGTCGCGTCCGGCTCGTGCTTCGCGTACGCCTGCGGGAAGCCGCTGCGCTGCACCGTCTGGGCCGCGTCGGTCAGCGGCATCCGCGAGTAGCCGGGCACCTCGGCCAGGCCCGCGTAGAACTTCCCGGCCGAGTAGACCGGGTCGAGGATCTGCTCCGGGGTGCCCCAGCCCTGCGAGGGGCGCTGCTGGAACAGTCCGAGGGAGTCGCGGTCGCCGTAGTCGATATTGCGGAGCGAGGACTCCTGGAGGGCGGTGGCCAGGGCGATGGTGACCGCCCGCTGCGGCATCCCGCGGGTGGTGCCGACCGCCGAGATGGTCGCCGCGTTGTCCGCCTGCTCCGGCGTCAGCTCGTACGAGGAGCCGCCCTCCGCCGAGGCCCGCACCACGCACCCCACCGGGCGGCCGCCGCCGAAGTAGTGGACGACGAGATAGCCGGCGAGGGCCAGCAGCACGAGAAGCGCGGCCGCACAGCGCAGAAGGCGGCCGCGCCGGACGGAGGAGGCGTTCCCGGACACGAGGCACACGGTACTGGAGGGGGTCCGGGCACCTGTTCGCCGGAGCACCCCCTTCCGGTGACACCGCCGTCGCCGTCGGTGGCCCCGGTGGCACCGACCGGGCCCCTCCGGCTTGCCCCGGCCGGGCCGTAAGGTCGGGGCCATGCCCGACAACGACCCCGCCAACGCCCCCGCCGGAGGCCCCGGCACCCACCCCGGCAACGTCCTCGACCTCCGCCTCGACGGCCCGGCCCTGACCGCCGCGCTGATCGACATCCCCTCGGTCAGCGGGGAGGAGAAGCCCCTCGCCGACGCCATCGAGCAGGCCCTGCGCGCCCTGCCCCACCTCACCGTCGACCGCCACGGCAACAACGTGGTCGCGCGTACGAACCTCGGCCGCGCCGAGCGGGTCGTCCTCGCCGGGCACATCGACACCGTGCCCATCGCGGACAACGTGCCCTCGCGGCTCGACGCCGACGGCATCCTCTGGGGCTGCGGCACCAGCGACATGAAGTCCGGCGTGGCCGTCCAGCTGCGGATCGCCGCCACGGTTCCCGAGCCCAACCGCGACCTCACCTTCGTCTTCTACGACAACGAGGAGGTCGCCGCCCACCTCAATGGCCTCGGGCATGTGGCCGAGGCACACCCCGACTGGCTGGAAGGGGACTTCGCGGTCCTGCTGGAGCCCTCCGACGGCGAGGTGGAGGGCGGCTGCCAGGGCACCCTGCGGGTCCATCTGCGCACCACGGGCGAGCGGGCGCACTCGGCCCGGAGCTGGATGGGCGCCAACGCGATCCACGCGGCCGGCCCGATCCTCGCCCGCCTCGCCGCGTACGAGCCCCGCCGGCCGGTCATCGACGGGCTGGAGTACCACGAGGGCCTGAACGCGGTCGGCATCGAGGGCGGGGTGGCCACCAACGTCATCCCCGACGCCTGCACGGTGGTCGTCAACTACCGCTACGCGCCCGACCGCAGCATGGCGGAGGCGGAAGCGCACGTCCGCGAGGTGTTCGCGGACTGCGGCGTCGACGAGATCGTGGTCGACGACCACACCGGCGGCGCGCTGCCGGGCCTCGCCCACCCCGCCGCGGCCGCGTTCATGGCCGCGGTCGGCGGCACCGCGAAGCCCAAGTTCGGCTGGACCGACGTCTCCCGCTTCAGCGCGCTCGGCGTCCCCGCCGTGAACTACGGACCCGGTGACCCGATGTTCGCGCACAAGCGGGACGAGCATGTCGCGGTGGACCGGATCACGCACTGCGAGCAGCGCCTGCGGGAGTGGCTGACCACCTGACGGCCCGGGGCCTGACGGCCCGGGCGGGGGATTGCGCGGAGTGCGGGCCACCGGGCCGCACCCCGGCCGATCGCCCGGATTTCGCCATTCGTAACGTTCGCCGACCTACCCTGTCCCGAAGCAAATGATGTTCGGCGGAGGGAGCAGGTCATGAGCAGCAACTCCGAGGGTCTGCGGGCACTGGAGGAGCAGAGACTGGGACCGGTGCTGCGCCGCAGGGACCAGGTACAGCCGGGGACGACCGACCAGCGGCTGCTGGACACCGAGGGCGACTCCCAGTGGGTGCACACCGACCCCTGGCGCGTGATGCGGATCCAGTCGGAGTTCGTGGAGGGCTTCGGGGCCCTCGCCGAACTGCCGAGCGCCATCAGCGTCTTCGGCTCCGCCCGCACCAGGCCGGGCACGCCCGAGTACGAGACGGGCGTGCGCCTGGGCCGGGCCCTGGTGGAGGCCGGCTTCGCGGTGATCACCGGCGGCGGGCCGGGCGCCATGGAGGCGGCGAACAAGGGCGCGCGCGAGGCGAGCGGGATCTCGGTCGGGCTCGGCATCGAGCTGCCCTTCGAGCAGGGCATCAACGAGCACGTCGACATCGGCGTGAACTTCCGCTACTTCTTCGTCCGCAAGACGATGTTCGTGAAGTACGCGCAGGGCTTCGTCGTCCTGCCCGGCGGACTCGGCACCCTGGACGAGCTGTTCGAGGCGCTCACCCTGGTCCAGACACGCAAGGTGACCCGCTTCCCGATCGTGCTCTTCGGCACGGAGTACTGGAGCGGCCTGGTGGACTGGCTGCGGGACACCGTGGTCGCCGAGGGCAAGGCGTCGGAGCGGGACCTGCTGCTGTTCCACGTCACGGACGACGTGGACGAGGCGGTCGCCATGGTCACCAAGGAGACCGGTCACTAGGACCGGTTTCCCCGGGCCCGAGGAACCCGGCCCGGGCCCGGGCCACGGCCGGGGCCCGGACCGGAAACCGACCCGGGCCCGGCGGTCCGGCAGCCGGGGTCCGTCCCTCGGGCCCCGGCCGGATGCCCGGCGCCCGCGGCTCAGGCGAGGCCGCGGCGGGCCACCGCCGGCGGGCGGTGGCCCGCGATCGACGCCACCATGTCCAGCACCTGCTTCGTCTCCGCGACCTCGTGCACCCGGTACACCCGCGCGCCCAGCCACGCGGAGACCGCGGTGGTCGCCAGGGTGCCGAGGACCCGCTCCTTCACCGGCTTGTCCAGGGTCTCCCCGACGAAGTCCTTGTTGGACAGGGACACCAGCACCGGCCAGCCGGTCTCCGTCATCTCGCCCAGCCGGCGGGTCGCCTCCAGGCTGTGGCGGGTGTTCTTCCCGAAGTCGTGGCCCGGGTCGATCATGATCGCGTCCCGGCGTACGCCCAGTTCCACGGCCCGCTCCGCGAGCCCGACCGTCACCCGCAGGATGTCGGCCACCACGTCCTCGTACGCGATCCGGTGCGGCCGGGTGCGCGGCTCGGCGCCGCCCGCGTGGGTGCACACCAGGCCCGCGCCGTACCGGGCGGCGACCGCGGCCAGCTCGGGGTCGACCCCGCCCCAGGCGTCGTTCAGGACGTCGGCCCCCGCCTCGCACACGGCCTCGCCGACCTCGTGCCGCCAGGTGTCGACGCTGATCACCACGTCCGGGTGGCGGCGGCGGACCTCCGCGACGAAGCCGACCGTGCGGCGCGCCTCCTCCTCGGCGGTGACCTCCTCGCCCGGTCCCGCCTTCACCCCGCCGATGTCCACGATCGCCGCACCCTCGGCGACGGCCTGCTCGACGCGGGCGAGCGCCGGCTCGTCGAGGAAGGTGGCCCCCTGGTCGTAGAAGGAGTCGGGGGTCCGGTTCACGATCGCCATGATCACCGGCTCGTGCGCGTCGAACTCGCGCCGTCCCAGCCGCAGCATCCGGGTTTCCTCCTCGGGTCGTCCGCCTGCGACCCTACTGTCCGAGTCCCGTGGCACGATCATCCCGGGACGTTTCCGCCCGGGGTCGCACCCGGGCGTCTTCCGGGGAGAGGGTCGCTCGTGTTCTTTTTCTTGCTGATCACGATGGTCGTGGTCGTCGCCGCGGTCACGCTCGCCGTGATCGGCGGCAACGACGGCACGGTGCTGCCCGACGCGCCGCCCGAGCAGCCGGCCGACCCGCTGCCCGCGAACCGGCCCGTCGCCCGCGCGGACGTGGACGCGCTGCGGCTGCCCGTCACCCCGCGCGGCTACCGGATGGCCGATGTGGACGACGTCCTCGACC
Organism: Streptomyces sp. NPDC005805; assembly: GCF_040630445.1. Taxonomy (NCBI): domain Bacteria; kingdom Bacillati; phylum Actinomycetota; class Actinomycetes; order Kitasatosporales; family Streptomycetaceae; genus Streptomyces; species Streptomyces sp. NPDC005805. Next base: position 29,344 of record NZ_JBEXXN010000025.1, on the reverse strand, counting down.
GGCTGGGCGCGGAGCTGGCCGAGCGGGACGCCCGGATCGCCGAGCTGGAGGCCGCCCTCGCCGGGGCGCAGGCCACCGCGGTGCCCCGCCCCGACCTGTTCACCAAGCCGGGCGAGCAGGAGGACCGGTGACCTCCGGCGCCCTCCCCGGCCCGGACGGCCGCCCGCGCTGCCCCTGGGGCCTGTCCACCGACGACTACCTCGCCTACCACGACGAGGAGTGGGGCCGCCCGGTCCACGGCGACGACGCCCTCTTCGAGCGGCTGTGCCTGGAGGCGTTCCAGTCGGGCCTGTCCTGGATCACGATCCTGCGCCGCCGGGAGGGCTTCCGCAGCGCCTTCGCCGGGTTCCGGATCGCCGAGGTCGCGAAGTTCACCGAGGAGGACGAGGCCCGGCTCCTCGCCGACCCGGGGATCATCCGCAACCGCGCCAAGATCGCGGCCACCACGGCGAACGCGCGGGAACTGGCGGGCTGGTCCGAGGGCGAACTCGACCAGCTGATCTGGTCCCACGCCCCGGACCCGGCCCGCCGCCCCGCCCCGCGCACCCTCGCCGACGTACCGGCCGTGACCGACGAGTCCACGGCCCTGTCCAAGGCGCTGAAGAAGCGCGGCCTGCGCTTCGTCGGCCCCACGACGGCGTACGCCCTGATGCAGGCATGCGGCCTGGTCGACGACCACCTCGCCACCTGCATCGCCCGCGGGGCGCGCTAGCGCGCGCGACACCGGCACACGGCGCGCGGCCCTGCCCGGAGGCAGGGCCGCGCGCCGCCGGGCGGTGGCCCGCACAGCGGCTTCGCCGTACGGCGGCTTCGCCGTACGGCGGTGGCCCCGTGTGGCGGTCTTCCCCACCGCGGCGTCCCGCGCGGCGCGGTGTACCGCAGCCGCTTCGCAGCGCGGCGACGGCCCCGCGCCGGACGCCGGTCTCGCGGCGCGGACGGTGCGCCGCGCAGCGGTGGCCTCCGCACGGCGGCGCCCCGCCCCGGACGGTGTCCTGGCCCGGCGTCCGCGCGGCGGTGGGCCGCACAGTGGCTTCGCCGCGTGGGCGTGGGCGGCGGCGCCCCGCACGGCGGTTTCACGGCGCGGGCGCTGTCCTGCGCCGCGATGGCCCCGTGCGGCGGTTGTCCCGCTGCGGTGGCGTCCCGTCCCGCACAGCGGCCTCGCGGCGCGGGCGGCGTCCCGCGCGGCGGTGTGCCCCACAGTTGTGGCCCCGCATGGCGGCTCCCGCGCAGCGGTTTCGCGGTGTGCGGGCGGCGTCCTGGCGCGCCGCCGCGCCAGGACACGCGCGCGGCCCTGCCCGGAGGCAGGGCCGCGTCCCGCGCGGTGGCGTCCCGTCCCGCACAGCGGCTTCGCCGTGCGGGCGTGGCCCGGCCGCCCGGCGGCTACCGCCGCGCGGGGCTGGGGCGTCAGCGGCCCAGGTAGCGCGGCTTCTGCTTCGACAGGAACGCGTTGACCGCGATCGAGTGGTCCTCGGAGGCGCCGGCCCGTGCCTGGAGTTCCTCCTCCTTGTCCAGGGCCTCGTCCAGCGAGTGGTCCGCCCCGTACGCGAGGGACTCCTTGAGCGCGGCGTAGGCGAGGGTCGGCCCCTCGGCCAGCGCTCGGGCGGTCCGCGCGGCCTCCGTGGCGAGGTCGTCGGCCGGGACGAGCCGGTTGGCGATGCCCCAGTCGTACGCCTCCTGCGCGCTGAACGAGCGCGGGAACAGCAGCAGATCGGCGGCCCGGCTGCTGCCCACCAGCCGGGGCAGGGTCCACGACACACCCGAGTCGGCCGTCAGCGCGACCCCCGCGAAGGAGGTCGTGAACGAGGCGGTGTCCGCCACGATCCGGTAGTCCGCGGCGAGCGCGAAGCCCAGGCCCGCGCCCGCGGCGACCCCGTTGACCCCCGCCACCACCGGCTTCGGCATCCCGGTGAGCGCCCGCACGATCGGGTTGTAGTGCTCCCGGACGGTGCTCATGACACCCCCGGAGCCCGTCGTCTCCCCGGCCGACAGGAGCTCGACGTGCTCCTTGAGGTCCTGGCCGACACAGAACGCCCGGCCGGTCGCGGTCAGCAGCACCGCCCGGACGGCGGGGTCGTCCGCCGCCGCGCGGGCCGCGTCCCGCAGGGCGACCTTCGCCTCCACGTTCATCGCGTTCATGGCCTCGGGCCGGTTGATCGTGATCGTCGCGAGTCCGTCGCTCACGTCGTACAGCACGGCGTCGGCCATGGCGGTGTCCCCTTTGCGGTTTCGACGGCAGTGTCGGGGCCCAGCATGGCGGAGAGCACCGCGCGCCGTCCGGCCGGGCCGTGTGACCTGCGTCAAACTCCGCCACCCGGCGGCGGGGCGGAGGAGCGCGAAGTATCGCAGGCGGATCCCCGAATTGAGTGGTTTTGAGAGAGCGCGTTGCCTAAGCGATGCGGACCGATGTTGGTCTTTGGGTCCCGCCATGCGGGATAATGACCTGGAAGCACTGTGTTCGATGCCGGTGACACAGCACCTGTCATGGGGCCGCCGGCTGCGATGAGCTGGTTTCAGGAAGGGGAACGAGCATGGCGGCCATGAAGCCGCGGACGGGCGACGGCCCGCTCGAGGTGACCAAGGAGGGGCGGGGCATCGTCATGCGCGTTCCGCTCGAAGGCGGCGGTCGACTTGTCGTCGAGCTGACTCCGGACGAAGCCGATGCCCTCGGTGACGCCCTGAAGAAGGTCGTCGGCTGACACATCCCGGTTTTCCGCGACCGCCCCGGTGCTCCGCTGCGCCGGGGCGGTCGCGCGTTCCGGCGCAGCCAGAGCCAGAGCCAGAGCCAGAGCCAGAGCCAGAGCGGGAGCCGGAGCCACAGCCGGGCCGGGACCGCGTTCCGCCGGGGCCGGGCCCGTCAGCCGCGCCGCACCGCGCAGAGCAGACCGTCGCCGACCGGCAGCAGGGTCGGCAGCCACTCCGCGCTCTCCCGTACGGCCCGCAGCAGCTCACGCACCCGCAGCACCTCCGAGGGCTGGACCGCCGAGTCGACGGTGCGGCCCTCCGCGAAGACGCCCTCGAAGCAGACGACACCGCCCGGCCGCAGCAGGCGCAACGATTCAGCAAGGTAGTCCAGCGACTCCCCGCGGTCCCCGTCGCAGAACACCAGGTCGTATCCGCCGTCCGCCAGCCGGGGCAGCACCTCCAGGGCGCCGCCCGGGATGAACCGGGCGCGGTTGGCCGCGAACCCGGCCGCGCGGAACGCCTCCCGCGCGAACTGCTGGCGCTCGGGGTCCTGGTCCACCGTGGTCAGCACGCCGTCGGGCCGCATCCCCTGGAGCAGGTAGATACCGGAGACGCCGGTGCCCGTGCCGATCTCGGCGACCGCCTTGGCGTCGGCGGTCGCGGCCAGCAGACGCAGCGCGGAGCCCGTGCCGGGCGACACCGAGGGCAGCCCCGTCTTGCGGGCCCGCTCACGGGCCCAGCGCAGGGCGTCGTCCTCGGCGAGAAAGGCGTCGGCGAACGCCCAGCTCGTCTGCCGGTTGGCGGTAATGACCCTCTCCTGTCCCCGTAGTTGGCGCGACGCCGACTGTATCCGCTGCGCTCGGGAACCCGCAGATGGGACCGGGCGTTGTGACAGGACGGGAGTACATGGACCGACGAGGGAAGCCGGACCCAAATCGACGTAAAGATTCTTATCCGGAGCTAACGGGCGAGGTGGCTATGGTAGGGGCTCCGCTGGACACCATCAGAGCTGACAGGGGAGGTGCGGCTGCGCCTGCGGACCGGAAGGGCGTGCTGAAGCGCCTCCTCAGGTCGGCGGGTGAGCCCGAATCCGTGACCAAGAACGCTGACCGTTCCGTGCCCACCGACTCCGTCACCACAGCGACCTTCGCATCGGATGCGGAATCGCAGGCGTGGACCCCTCCCACCTGGGAGGAGATCGTCAGCATGCACAGCGCGCGGGTCTACCGCCTCGCCTACCGCCTCACGGGCAACCAGCACGACGCCGAGGACCTCACCCAGGAGGTCTTCGTCCGTGTCTTCCGCTCGCTGTCCACGTACACCCCCGGCACCTTCGAGGGCTGGCTCCACCGGATCACCACCAACCTCTTCCTGGACATGGTCCGCCGCAAGCAGCGCATCCGCTTCGACGCCCTCGGCGACGACGCGGCCGAGCGCCTGCCGAGCCGGGAGCCCTCCCCCCAGCAGGTGTTCAACGACACCCACTTCGACGCGGACGTCCAGCAGGCACTGGACACCCTCGCGCCGGAGTTCCGCGCCGCGGTCGTTCTCTGCGACATCGAGGGCCTGTCGTACGAGGAGATCGCCGCGACCCTGGGTGTGAAGCTCGGCACCGTCCGCAGCCGTATCCACCGGGGCCGCTCGCATCTGCGCAAGGCGCTCCAGCACCGGTCCCCCCGGTCCCGCTCCGAGCAGCGGACGCCCGCCGTCGCCGCCCTCTCGGGGGAGGGCGGACCGGCGTGAACGGCACGGAACCCACCCCCGCCGAGCAGCACCTCGGAGACCGGCTCGCCGCCCTCGTCGACGGCGAGCTGAAGCACGACGCCCGCGACCGGGTGCTGGCGCACCTGGCCACCTGTCCCCGCTGCAAGGCCGAGGCGGACGCACAGCGCCGCCTGAAGAACGTGTTCGCGCAGTCCGCGCCCCCGCCCCTGTCGGAAGGGCTGCTCGCACGGCTCCAGGGACTGCCCGCGGGCCCCGGCGACCCGGGCGGTCCGGGCGGCTCGGGCCCCTTCGGCGGCGGTCCGGGCGAGCGGGTCCTCGGAGCGCTGACCCCGTCGGGACATCCCCGCGGCCGCGGCGGGGAGACCTTCGGGTACGTCCCCGGGGGCGCCCACGCCACGGTCCTGCCCGGCGGCTCCGACAGCGGGTTCCCCATCCATGAGGTGGGCCGCCAGGAAGCGGGCCGGGCCGAGGCCGAGCGCTCGCCGTGGCGGGCCCGGCGGTTCGCGTTCGCCGCGGCCAGCGCGGTGTCCTTCGCGGCCATCGCCCTCGGCGGCGCGGTCCCGGTCGACCTCTCGGGCGAGACCAACGCGCGCGGCCAGGGCGGCGGGAACAAGGTCAGCCCCTTCCGCACGGCGGTGCCGTCCGGCGGCACGACCCAGGGCGGGGCCACCTCGGTCCGCGCCTCGGAGTCCGACCGCCGGCGCGGTGTCACGAGGACGGACACCCAGGCCCTCACCGCCGTCACGCCCGCGGCCCCGCCCGTGGTGCAGGGGCGGTCCGCGCCGTTCGCCGCTCCGCTCCTGATGAACGACCCCATGGCGCTGTCGCCGCTGATGCGGCCCGCCGGTCCGGCCTTCCAGGCGCAGTCCCTGTCGGGCCTGCCGCCGGTGCTCGCGCCCGTCCTGCCGAGCGTGCCGCCGACGGCCGCCGCCTCCGCGTCGTCGACCTCACCGCTGACGCCGCTGCGCTGAACCCACCGCGTTGACGCCGCCGCGCCGTCCGGACGGCGGCGCGCACCGGCGGGCCGCGCTGACCGGAAGCCGTGCTCTGCCCTGCGCGCGGAATCGCAAACCTGGTTGAATCCTTCAGGCGCGCCCCGCGGGGGCCCGCACAGGGACCGGCAGTTGCGGGGAGAGCATGGACGACGGGAAGCCCACCGGACCGAAGGCGAAGTGGTGGAGCCGGCCCAGCACGGGACACGGCACGGCCTCCGGAGCGGACGGGACGGAGGCCAGGGCCGCCGCCGACGCGCCCCCGGCACCCGGGCACGAGCCCACGGCACCGGAGCCCGAGCCCGCGCCCGTCACCGCCCCCGCCGGGACCGGCTCCGGCCCCGTGGCGCCCGTCGCGGAGGACGACCGGCCCGAGCCACCGGCCGCCCCCCGCCGGCCGGTGCCCCTGCACGAACCCGACCCGTACAGCACCCCGCCGTACGGTGACCCCGGGCCGTGGGCGCCCGCGCCGCCCGTCCAGCGCCCCGCGCCCGTCACCCCGGCCCACGGCACCCCCGCGCCCACGCCCGCCCAGGGCACCCGGGTCCCTGCCCAGCCCACGGCCCCGCAGACGCAACCGCAGCCCGAGCCGCAGGCCCCGGGCCCGGCCACCGCGCACCACACCCCGCCCCAGCCGCCCCACCAGGCACAGCACACGCCCCCGCACCCGCGTCCCCAGCCCCCGCACCCGGTCGCCCCGCAGCCCGTGTTCGCCGAGCGGCCGCAGCCCCTCAACTCCGTGTGGCTCCAGTACGACCCGTGGAGCGCGCCCGGTGTGCCGCTCAGCGAGGCCGGTGAGCCCGCGCCCCGCAAGCGCCGCAGGGGCGCCCTGCTGGCCGGGGCCGTGGTCCTCGCCCTCGTCGCGGGCGGCATCGGCGGCGTGGTCGGCGCCTATGCCGAGCGCAACGGCGGCCTCACCTCGCTGGAGCTGCCGCAGGCCGGGGTCGAGAGCGCGGACCGCGCGCCGGACAGCGTCGCCGGGATCGCGGCCAGCGCCCTGCCCAGCGTGGTCACCCTGCACGTCAGCGGGGGCGGCGAGCAGGGCACCGGGACGGGCTTCGTGCTCGACAAGCGCGGCCACATCCTCACCAACCACCATGTGGTGGACCCGGCCGGTGCCTCCGGCGACATCACCGTCACCTTCAGCGGCGGCGAGACGGCCGAGGCGACCCTGGTCGGCAAGGACAGCGGCTACGACCTCGCCGTGGTCAAGGTCAGCGGTGTCTCCGGACTCAAGCCGCTCCCGCTGGGGAACTCCGACAACGTCCGCGTCGGCGACCCGGTGGTGGCCATCGGCGCCCCCTTCGACCTCCAGAACACGGTCACCTCCGGGATCATCAGCGCCAAGGAGCGCCCGATCACGGCCGGCGGGGAGAAGGGCGACGGCAGCGACGTCAGTTATGTCGACGCCCTCCAGACCGACGCCCCGATAAACCCGGGGAACTCCGGCGGACCGCTCGTCGACGGCAAGGCCCGGGTCATCGGCATCAACAGCGCGATCCGGGCGGCCGACAGCGGCGCGGGCCCGGACGGCGGCCAGGCCGGGTCCATCGGCCTCGGCTTCGCCATCCCGATCAACCAGGGCAAGCGGGTCGCCGAGGAACTGATCAACACGGGCCGGGCCACCCACCCGGTGATCGGCGTCAGCCTGGACATGAAGTTCACCGGCGACGGCGCCCGCGTCGGCGAGAAGGGCAGGGACGGCACCCCGTCCGTCACCCCCGGCGGCCCGGCCGCCTCGGCGGGCGTCAAGCCCGGTGACGTGATCACCGCGGTCAACGGCCAGCGGGTGCACAGCGGCGAGGAGCTGATCGTCAAGATCCGCGCCCACCGGCCCGGCGACCGGCTGGAACTGACCCTCACCCGGGGCGCGGCCAAGCGGACCGTGGAGGTCACCCTCGGCACCGCGGACTCCTCGTGACGGCCGCCTCCGGGGCCCTGCGGCCGGTGGCCGCACCCCCGGCCACCGCCCCGATGTCCGGAAGGTACCGGGACGACAGGTGCGCCAGGTACCGTGGTCGGGGTCCGGATCCCCTCGGACCCGCGGGCCACCGAGAACACGAGGAGCAGCAGGGTGTTCAATGACATAGGCGGACTGGAACTGGTCGTTCTGGTCGTTCTCGCCGTGCTCATCTTCGGCCCCGACAAGCTGCCGAAGGTCATTCAGGACGCCGCCCGCTTCATCCGCAAGATCCGCGCGTTCTCCGAGAACGCCAAGGACGACATCCGCAGCGAGCTGGGGCCGGAGTTCAAGGACTTCGAGTTCGAGGACCTCAACCCCAAGGCGTATCTGCGCAAGCAGCTCGCGGAGAACGACGACCTGAAGGAGCTCAAGGAGCTCCGCAGCAGCTTCGACCTCAAGAAGGAGATCACCGACGTCGCCGACGCGGTGAACGGCCGGGAACCCTCGGGCGTGTCCGGTGACTCGGTGCCCGCCGCGGTCAACGGCTCCGCCGCCGCGAGCGGCCCCGACCTGCTGAAGAAGGGCGACAAGCCGGCCCGGGACGAGCGTCCGCCCTTCGACTCCGACGCCACCTGAGACCTGCCCCGGGACCGGTCGGTCACCGTCCGCCGTCACGAGGTGGCTATTCTCTCCATCTGTCCGTCAGCGCACGCGCCCCGGGCGGCGCGGCTGTAGGTGGCTGAAGGTGTGGAGACGACAGGAGGCGGCCGGATGACGGCGCACAGTACGGCCGGAGTCGCACCGGTCCCGGGCGGCGACCCCGCCACCGACCGGGGAGCGGCCGCCGCCGCGGCGGCACGGCGCACCGCCGAGGGCTTCCGGAGCGCCGGTTTTCCCTGGTACGGGCTGGACGGCGCCTTCAGTGGTCCGCGCCGCCTGATGCAGGTGGGCACCGCCGCCGACGGGAGCGTGCAGCACGGCGCGATCGGCCACGGCGACGAGCCGTCGATAAAGAACGAGCACACCGGCACCGAGAAGGAGCGCTTCGCGGTCGTGGTGACCGTCGCCGCGAGCCCCGTGCGGCGCAGCGGCGACGGCACGGGCGTGCTGGAGGCGACCACGGTGTCCTCCGCGGCCTGGCTCGCGGGTTCCGGGCTGCTCGCCCACACCTGGCCCCCGCAGCTCGACCACACCCTGCGGGACGACTGGCTCGACCAGCAGACCGAGGCGGCCTTCGCCCTCGCCGACGACCTGGCGGGCCCCGAGTGGTCGGCGCTGTCCCTGCCGGTGGACGGCGTCCCGACGCCGTTCCACTACCGCGAGTCCGAGTTCGGCTGGGTGCTGGCGGGCGCGGCGGTCGACAGCGGGGTCCACATCGGCGCGTACGGGCGCGGGATGAGCGCGTACGGGCTGGGCTTCTCCGTGGTGGAGGACCTCGACGCGTATCTGTAGGGCCCGAGGCGGTGAGACGCCGCCGGGCGGCACGCGGACTCCGCGTACCGCCCGGCGGCGTTCTCGGTCTCTCAGAACTTGTTGCGCGGGGTGATGCCCAGGCTCATGCCGGACAGACCGCGCTGCCGGCCGCCCAGCTTCCCGGCGATGGAGCGCAGCGCCGAGCCGGCGGGGGACTCCGGGTCGGTCAGCACGACCGGCTTGCCCTCGTCGCCGCCCTCGCGCAGACGCACGTCGATCGGGATGGAGCCCAGCACCGGCACGTTCGCGCCGGTCGTCCTGGTCAGCCCCTCGGCGACCTTCTGGCCGCCGCCGGTGCCGAACACGTCCACCATCTCGTCGCAGTGCGGGCAGGGCAGGCCCGACATGTTCTCGACCACGCCGACGATCTTCTGGTGGGTCTGCACCGCGATGGATCCGGCCCGCTCCGCGACCTCGGCGGCGGCCTGCTGCGGGGTGGTGACGACCAGGATCTCCGCGTTCGGCACCAGCTGGGCCACGGAGATCGCGATGTCGCCGGTGCCCGGGGGCAGGTCGAGCAGCAGCACGTCCAGGTCGCCCCAGTACACGTCCGCCAGGAACTGCTGGAGGGCGCGGTGCAGCATCGGCCCGCGCCACACCACCGGGGCGTTGCCGGGGGTGAACATGCCGATGGAGATCACCTTCACGCCGTTCGCCGACGGCGGCATGATCATGTTCTCGACCTGGGTGGGGCGGCCGTCGGCGCCGAGCATGCGGGGCACGCTGTGGCCGTAGATGTCGGCGTCCACGACACCCACCTTCAGCCCGTCGGCGGCCATCGCGGCCGCCAGGTTCACGGTCACGGAGGACTTGCCCACACCGCCCTTGCCGGAGGCCACCGCGTAGACCCTGGTCAGCGAGCCGGGCTTGGCGAACGGCACCTCCCGCTCGGCGGTCGTGCCGCGCAGCGCCGCCGCGAGGTCCTTGCGCTGCTCGTCGCTCATCACGTCCAGGGAGACGTCGACGCGGGTGACGCCGTCGAGCCGGGCGACCGCGTCCGTCACGTTCTTCGTGATCGTGTCGCGCATGGGGCAGCCCGAGACGGTCAGGTACACCGTGACGGCGACCGTGCCGTCGTCCCCGATGTCGACCGATTTCACCATGCCCAGTTCGGTGATCGGTCGGTTGATCTCGGGGTCGTTCACCGTCGCCAGTGCCGCGAGCACCGCGTCTTCCGTAGCCATACCGACGATGGTACGGCGCGGGCTCCCGGCTTCGGAAAGCCCGTCAGCGGTCGCCTTCGTCACGCTCGCCGGACCCCGCCGGCGGGAATGCGGCGCGCTGCTCCTCCAGCTCGCGCACCAGGTCCTGGAGTTCGGAGCGGATCCAGTCCCGGGTGGCCACCTCGCCCAGGCCCATCCGCAGGGCCGCGATCTCCCGGGTCAGGTACTCGGTGTCCGCGATCGAGCGCTCGTTCTGCTTGCGGTCCTGCTCCAGGTTGACCCGGTCCCGGTCGTCCTGGCGGTTCTGCGCCAGCAGGATCAGCGGCGCCGCGTAGGACGCCTGGAGGGACAGCGCCAGGGTCAGGAAGATGAACGGGTACTCGTCGAAGCGCAGATTCGCGGGCGCGCTGACGTTCCACACCACCCAGGCGATGATCGTGAGCGTCATCCAGACGAGGAAACGTCCCGTCCCGAGGAAGCGCGCGATCTTCTCCGACAGCCGCCCGAAGGCCTCCGGGTCCCAGTCCGGCAGCAGGTTCCGGCGCGCCGGGCGCGGCTGGTCCAGGCGCACCCGCCGGGACGCGGCCGAGGCGCCCGACGGCGTCCGTTCGCGCGCCTCGCCCCGCTCCGCCGAGCCCGGATCGCCCCCGCTACCCATGGGCGGACCCCTGGACCGGCTCCTCCAACGGCTCCTGGGCGGACTCCTCGAACTCGGTCTCCCGCCAGTCCTCGGGCAGCAGATGGTCCAGCACGTCGTCGACGGTGACGGCGCCCAGCAGGGAACCGCTCTCGTCCACGACGGGCGCGGCGACCATGTTGTACGCGGCGAGATAGCTGGTGACGGCGGGCAGCGCGGTGTCCGGCGACAGGGGCGGCAGATCGCTGTCCACGATCGAGCTGACCAGGGTGAACGGCGGGTCCCGCAGCAGCCGCTGGAAGTGCACGGTGCCCAGGTACTTGCCGGTCGGCGTCTCGTCCGGCGGCCGGCAGACGTAGACCTGCGCCGCGAGGGCCGGGGACAGGTCCTGCTGGCGGACCCGGGCGAGGGCGTCGGCGACGGTCGCGTCCGGGCGGAGCACGATCGGCTCGGTGGTCATCAGACCGCCCGCGGTGCGCTCCTCGTACGACATCAGGCGGCGCACATCGGCCGCGTCGTCCGGCCGCATCAGGGTCAGCAGCCGCTCCTTGTCCTCCTCCGGCAGCTCCGAGAGGAGGTCGGCGGCGTCGTCCGGGTCCATCGCCTCCAGGACGTCGGCGGCCCGCTCCTCCTTCAGCTTGCCGAGGATCTCCACCTGGTCGTCGTCCGGCAGCTCCTCCAGGACGTCCGCGAGCCGGTCGTCGTCGAGGGCGGCGGCCACCTCGGCGCGGCGCTTGGGGGAGAGGTGGTGCAGCACATTGGCCAGGTCCGCCGGGCGGAGCTGCTCGAAGGTGGCGAGCAGGCTCTCCGCGCCCTGCCCGTGCTCCTCCAGCGAGAAGCCGGTGACGGCGGACCACTCGACGGTCAGGGTCTCGCCCTTGCGCCGCAGCGCCCCGCCCTTGCCCTTGCGCACGAAGACCTTGTCGATCTCCCAGTCCCGGCGGGCGGGGAGCTGCTGGACGGCCACGTCCAGGACGGTGACCTCCTCGCCGCTCTCCACCAGGCGCACCCGCCGGTCGAGGAGTTCGCCGAGGACCAGGCGCTCGGTGGGGCGCTGCTCGAAGCGCCGCACGTTGAGGACCCCGGTCGTGATCACCTGGCCGGACTCCACGCCGGTCACCCGGGTCATCGGCAGGAAGATCCGCCGCCGGCTGATCACTTCGACGACGAGACCGAGGAGCCGGGGCGGCCGGTGGCCCACCCGCAGCATCGCGACCAGGTCGCGGACCCGGCCCACCTGGTCGCCCGCCGGGTCGAAGACGGGCACGCCGGCGAGATGCGAGACGAAGACCCGGGGCGCGCCGGCCGCCATGCCGCCCCTCCTTGTGTACGAAAGTCCCGGTGGGGACCAAAAGCCGCTGTTCGACGAGGTAGAGGGTGCCCGCCATGATCGGCGGAACACCTCCACCAGGCTAGCCCGTGCCCCTGGGCGCCGCCCTCGGCCGGGGTCCGTACGGCTCCGTGCCCGGCGGTGCGCGGGCCCGGGTACGCTGCCGTCTGCCATCCCCCACGGATGATCCCCCACAGATGAGAGGCAGGGCGCCGGTGACTTCCCTCCCTATCGCCGGCCGGGCCCGTCGCGCGGCCCTCGCGGTGGCGCTGTGCGCCGGTCTGTCCGCCGGGCTCACGGCGTGCGGCGAGGACCCGGACGCGGGCACCAACGGGGTCGGCAGGCTCAGCGCCCAGGAGATCGAGACCAAGGCCCGTGCGGCGGCCGACGCGGCGGCCTCGGTGCGGCTCTCGGGGACCCTGGTGAGCAAGGGCGGCACCTACAAGCTGAACATGCGCCTCAAGCACGAGGGCGCCACCGGCTCGGTGACCTCCAAGGACAACACCTTCGAGCTGCTGCGCATCGGGGACAGCCTCTTCCTCAAGGCCGACGCGGGCTTCTGGAGCCACGCCGACGGCAAGCAGGACGCCGAGCCGACCGAGGCGGACGTGGAGGCGGCGCAGAAACTCGGCGACAAGTATGTGAAGGTTCCCGAGGGCGACCCCTCCTACAAGCAGTTCCGCGGCTTCACCGACATGGATGTGCTGCTCGACGGCCTCCTCGGGATGCAGGGCAAGCTCAGCAAGGGCGACCGCACCGAGGTCGGCGGGGTGAAGACCATCAAGGTGCTGGCGGCCGAGGGCGAGGGCGGGGTGCTGGACGTGTCCCTGATCGGCGAGCCGTATCCGCTGAAGTTCGCCCGGGCGGGCGGCGCGGGGGTGCTGCTGCTCGGGGACTGGGACAAGGAGTTCCCGCTGGAGGAGCCGGCGAAGGACGAGACCCTGGACTACGGCGGCCAGCTCCCCAAGACCTCGGGCGACTGACGGCCCCGGGGACTCCGCGCGGCCCCGAGCGGCGAGCGGGCCCGGTCCGGTGCGGCCCGGCCCGGGGTCAGCGGCGGCGCTTGAACAGCAGTTTCGGCAGGGCCGCGGGCACCGGCCGCCGGGTGACCGCGTCACTGGGCAGGGGCGGCGCCGCGTGCGAGGCGTCGGACAGTTCCCCGCCCGAGACGCCCGCGCCCCGGGGCTCCAGCCGCAGCACCCGGCACTCCCGGGCCCAGCGCTCGGTCATCCGCTCCGCGTCGGGCGCGTTCAGCCGCTTGCCCTTCAGCTCGGCGACGGCCGCCTCCCATGCCTCGGAGCCCGGCTCCAGGGCCCGCACCGAGGCGGTCCAGACGACCAGCCGGCCGCCCTTGTCCTTGCTGCGGACGGTGACCTCGGCGCTCCCGCCGTCGGCCAGGCCGGGCAGCGGCTGCTCCCCGGGGCCGTCGCCGACCACATGGGCGGCCCCGTCGTGCCAGACGTGCCACAGCGCGCGGGCCGGCCCGTCGCCGCGGACCCAGACGAGGCCGGACTTCCTGGTGGCCTCCTCGACGAGCGCCTGGCCGAGCAGTGGGGATGTCATACGGGCAGCCTACCGAGGGGCCCGCGGCCTCCCCGGCGGCGATCGGAGCCCGAGGGAGTGTCCGGAACGTCGCGCCGTTCGCCCGGCGAGCGTGCGTGCCGGACGTCGTGGACCAGGCGGGGCTTCGCGGACACGACCTACAGCCAGCCGTTGCGCTTGAGGGTGCGGTGGATGGTGAAGCAGACGACGGCGATACCGGTGAGCACGGCCGGGTAGCCGTACTCCCACTGGAGCTCCGGCATGTGGTCGAAGTTCATGCCGTAGATCCCGCAGACCGCCGTGGGCACGGCGATGATCGCGGCCCAGGAGGTGATCTTGCGCATGTCCTCGTTCTGCGCGACGGTCGCCTGCGCCAGGTTGGCCTGGAGGATGGAGTTCAGCAGCTCGTCGAAGCCGATGACCTCCTCCTGGACGCGGGCGAGGTGGTCGGCGACGTCCCGGAAGTACTTCTGGATGTCCGGGTCGATCAGCCGCATCGGACGCTCGCTCAGCAACTGCATCGGGCGCAGCAGCGGGGAGACGGCGCGCTTGAACTCCAGTACCTCGCGCTTGAGTTGATAGATCCGCCCGGCGTCGCTGCCGCGCGGGCCGCTCTTCGCCGGGGCGGAGAAGACGTCGATCTCCACCTCGTCGATGTCGTCCTGCACCGCCTCGGCGACGGCGATGTACCCGTCGACGACATGGTCGGCGATGGCGTGCAGCACGGCCGAGGGGCCCTTCGCCAGCAGCTCGGAGTCCTTCTGGAGGGTGTGCCGCAGGGCGCGCAGCGATCCCTTGCCGCCGTGCCGGACGGTGATGACGAAGTCCCGGCCGGTGAAGACCATCACCTCGCCGGTCTCCACCACCTCGCTGGTGGCGGTGAGTTCGGCGTGCTCCACGTAGTGGATCGTCTTGAAGACCGTGAACAGGGTGTCGTCGTAGCGCTCCAGCTTGGGCCGCTGGTGGGCGTGGACGGCGTCCTCCACGGCCAGCGGGTGGAGGCCGAACTCGGCCGCGATGCCCGCGAACTCCTGCTCGGTCGGCTCGTGCAGGCCGATCCAGGCGAAACCGCCGTCCTCGCGTACGCGGCACATCGCCTGACGGGGCGTCAGTGATCCGTCGGCGTCCAGTCGCCTGCCGTTCCGGTAGACCGCGCAGTCCACGACGGCGCTGGAGGCGGACGGGTCGCGGGTGGTGTCGTAGGTGCTGTACGCGGTGCTGTTCTTGCGCAGGGAGGGGCGCACGGCGGCGCGCAGGTCACGGATCATCGACATGGCTGGCTCCTTCACGGAGGGCCGTCGGCGACGGTGTGGCACAGCCCGGAATGGGGACGTCGGCGCTACGTCCGCAAAGCGGGCGGCACCGCGGATCGCGGTGACGGCGTTTGCTGCAGACAGGGAAAGGCGTCGAGCTCTTCCGTGACGTGGGAAGCCGGGGACCGCGCACCGTCACGCCCCTGGTCCGCACCGGTGGACGGTGCGCGGGGGGTCAGGCGTGCCGCGGTCGGGAAGGCCGTGCGGAAGAGCTGCTGGTACTGCACGATCGACTTCGGTCCATCGCAGCCCCACCTCCTCCGGCCGGTCCCCCGTGGGGGATGACGTGACGCCGGGACCGGAGCGCTGCTCCCTCGGTGGCCGCGGGGAGGTGTCCCTGCGGGCTGTCCCGACCAGCGGCCAAGACTATCAGCCGACAACGGGTCAATCCCTGGGTTTGCCCGTTCCTTACGCGTTTTATGCTCGCGGGATGGAAGAAGTTCTCGCATCGGTCGAAACCAGGCTGCGCAGCGCGCTCGGTGAACCGGACGCCCGCGCCGCCGTGACCTTCCTCGGCGCGGACCGCATCGAGGTCCTGCGCTTCCGGGAGACGGGCGGGGGCGGCGGCACCGGCGGGGACGTGGTGCGCTACGCCACCCTCGGGATGTCGGCGTCCCCGATGACGGACCCCGCCGCCGCCTTCGCCGATCCGCACAAGGGCCCCCGCGCCGAACTGGTCCTCTCCGTCCGCGCGGGCGGAGCCGACACCGACAAGGTGCTGCGCCCGCTCGCCGTGCTCGCGGCCTCGCCCCAGGTGGAGGGGGTCGTGGTCGCCCCGGGCGCCTCCCTCGACGTGGGTGAACCCCTGTGGCCCGGCGCGCCGTTCGCCTCCGTCCTGGTCGCCGAGCCGGGCGGTCTGGTGGCCGATCTGGAGCTGGCCGAGCCCCTGGAGCCGGTGCGCTTCCTGCCGTTGCTGCCGATGACCGCGAACGAGGCGGCGTGGAAGCGGGTGCACGGCGCGGCGGCCCTCCAGGAGCGCTGGCTGACGCACGGCACGGACCTGCGCGATCCGCTGCGCCGGTCCGTGACCCTGGACTGAGGCCCGGCGGTCGGCCCGCGGCCGGGCCTCGCGGGTCGGCGTCCCGCGCCGCTGTCAACGCACCGGACGGGTGATCGTCCTTGACGCGGCGACGGGCGGAGAGGACCGTGGAACCTTATGAGGGGCGAACCCAGTTGCCCGAAGTGCGGTGGCCGGGTCAGGGCGCCCGGTCTCTTCGCCGACTCCTGGCAGTGCGATGTCCACGGCGCCGTGTATCCGATGCAGCCGGTGATCCCGCCCAGCGTCGAGGCCCTCGGGGTCGTCGTGCACCGCGCCCAGGTCCCCGTGTGGATGCCCTGGCCGCTGCCCGTCGGCTGGCTGTTCACCGGGGTCGCCTACGCGGGGGACGACCGCAGCGGCGGCCGGGCGACCGCCGTCGCCTGCTCGGGCCCCGGCCCGCTCGGCGGTATCGGCGAGATGCTGCTGATCGCCGAGGAGCTGGGCGTGGGCCTCGGCGCCCGGTACGCGGGCATCGACGGCCCCGACCCCGGGCCGCACATCGCGGTCGACGGCCCCCCGCAGGCGAAGATCACGGCGGCCGGGCGGCCCTCGCCGCTCTGGCACGTCCCCGGCGTCCCCGACGACCGCGCGGTCTTCGCGGGGGAGGCGCGCGGGCTGTGGCTCTGGGCCGTCCTCTGGCCCGAGCAGGCCGGTCTGGTCCTTCACGACGAACTCGTCCTCACCGATCTGCGGGACGCCGGGGCGGAGGTCGAACTCCTGCCGTGCGGGGCGCTGTCGCCGCGACTGCTGTCCTGAGCGGTGTCCGGGGTGGGCTCGCGTGTCCTGAGCGGTGTCCGGGGCGGTCCGCCGCGACGTCGGGGTAAGGGGCCCGGCATGAGGTGTGGTCTTACCCTCACCCGGGGCCCGGGCGTACGGAACGGGCCCGCGCGGCGGTTATCCTGAGGCGTCCCCGTCCGCCCCCGAGCCCCGGAGTCAGCCGTCGTGCGCATCGATCTGCACACCCACTCCACGGCCTCGGACGGCACGGACACCCCCGCCTCACTGGTGCGTGCCGCGTCCGCCGCCGGGCTGGACGTCGTCGCCCTCACCGACCACGACACCACCCGCGGCCACGCCGGGGCCGCCGCGGCCCTCCCCGAGGGCCTGACCCTGGTCACCGGCGCCGAACTCTCCTGCCGCCTCGACGGCGTGGGCCTGCACATGCTGGCCTACCTCTTCGACGCCGAGGACCCCGAGCTGCTGCGCGAACGCGAACTCGTCCGCGACGACCGCGTGCCGCGCGCCCGGGCCATGGTGGACAGGCTCCGCGAGCTGGGCGTCCCCGTCACCTGGGAGCAGGTCGCCCGGATCGCCGGTGACGGCTCCGTGGGCCGCCCGCACATCGCCGAGGCGCTGGTCGCGCTGGGCGTTGTCCCCTCGGTGTCGGACGCCTTCACGGCCGACTGGCTCGCCGACGGCGGGCGCGCCTACGTCGAGAAGCACGAACTCGACCCCTTCACCGCGATCCGCCTGGTCAAGGCGGCCGGCGGGGTGAGCGTCTTCGCCCACCCGGGAGCCGTCAAGCGGGGCCGCACCGTCCCCGAGAGCGCCCTCGCGGAGCTGGCGGCGGCGGGGCTCGACGGCGTCGAGGTGGACCACATGGACCACGACGAGGCCACCCGCGCCCGGCTGCGCGGTCTCGCCGGCGACCTCGGCCTCCTCGTCACCGGGTCCAGCGACTACCACGGCAGCCGCAAGACCTGCCGGCTCGGTGAGTACACCACCGACCCCGAGATCTACGGCGAGATCACCCGGCGCTCCACCGGCGCGTTCCCCGTGATGGGCACCGGCGGGTCCCCGGCCGTCTAGGCCGTCCGGCTCGCTCCGACTCCGCCTGATCCGCCCGCCCCGGCGTTCCGCCGGGGGTCCCGCCCTGTCCACCCGGCCCCGCCGTGTGCGTCCGTGCGCGCGGCGGTTGCTCCGGTGGTGCGGCGGCCCCGTCTCCCACCTCCCCGAAAACCCTCTCCCCGCAAGGCCCTTCACTGTGTTCGACGCCGCCGTCTTCGGCTCCCTCTTCCTGACCCTCTTCGTCATCATGGACCCGCCCGGGATCACCCCGATCTTCCTGGCGCTGACCTCCGGGCGGGCCACCAAGGTCCAGCGCCGGATGGCCTGGCAGGCCGTGCTCGTCGCCTTCGGCGTGATCACGGTCTTCGGCATCCTCGGCCAGCAGATCCTGGACTATCTGCATGTCTCGGTGCCCGCGCTGATGATCGCGGGCGGACTCCTTCTGCTGCTGATCGCCCTCGACCTGCTCACCGGCAAGACGGACGAGCCCAAGCAGACCAAGGACGTCAACGTCGCCCTCGTCCCGCTGGGGATGCCGCTGCTGGCCGGACCGGGCGCGATCGTCTCGGTCATCCTGGCCGTGCAGCACGCGGACGGCGCGGGCGAGCAGCTCTCCGTCTGGGCCGCGATCGTCGCCATGCATGTGGTGCTGTGGCTGACGATGCGGTACTCGCTGGTCATCATCCGCGTCATCAAGGACGGCGGTGTGGTCCTGGTGACGCGGCTCGCCGGCATGATGCTCTCCGCGATCGCCGTGCAGCAGATCATCAACGGCGTGACCCAGGTGGTCCGGGGCTCCTGAACCGCCGGGCCGCCTGCCCTGACGCACCGCGCCCCCGTACCGGACTCCGGTACGGGGGCGCGGTGCGCGTGAGGCCGCGCACGGCGGCGGGGCGGCAAGGGTTATGAAGCCGAGGTCTCGGCGGGCCGGATGAGGATGCGCTGGCCGATCGAGGCGGCCTGCTGCACGATCCGGTTGACGGAGGCGGCGTCCACGACGGTGCTGTCCACGGCGCTGCCGTCGACGTCGTCCAGTCGCATGATCTCGAAGCGCAACGGCTTCTCCCTTCGTCTGATCCTCCTGAAGGAGAACTGCTGACAGACGGAAATTCTCCGTCCGTGTACACAGGTGCACAACGGGATGCATCCTGCAAACATTCCCTACGCTAAGGAAAATTTTTGGATGGCTAACTATTGATGACTTGCTACTGGCGAGTAGCGCCGTGTGCGCGGAGAATGAGGCGCGTATGAACGAGCCCGCCACCACCCCGCCCCGCGACGACGCCCCGGACCCCGGACCCGGCACCGGCGTCGCCGCGGTCGCCGCCCGCCTGGAGCGCACCAATGAGCTCCTGCAGCGGATGCTCGCCGAGGTCGCGAAGACCCCGTCGACCCACGCCATCTTCGTCGACGCCGGTTACGTCTACGCTTCGGCCGGGTTGCTGGTCGCGGGCACCGAGGACCGGCGCGCCTTCGACCTGGACGCCGAGGGGCTGATCGACGCCTTCATCGACAAGGCCCGCTCGATCTTCGCCGACAGCCGGCTGCTCCGCGTCTACTGGTACGACGGCGCCCGGCGCCGCATCCACACCCCCGAGCAGCAGGTGATCGCCGAACTGCCGGACGTCAAGGTGCGCCTGGGCAACCTCAACGCCAACAACCAGCAGAAGGGCGTCGACTCCCTGATCCGCAGCGACCTGGAGTCCCTCGCCCGCCACCGCGCCATCAGCGACGCGGCCCTGGTCGGCGGCGACGAGGACCTGGTCCCGGCGGTCGAGGCCGCGCAGGGCTACGGCGCGCGCGTCCACCTCTGGGGCATCGAGGGCGCCGACGGCCGCAACCAGGCCGAGCCGCTGCTCTGGGAGGTCGACAGCCAGCGCACCTTCGACCTGGACTTCTGCCGCCCCTATGTCACCCGCAAGCCGGTCACGACCTACGAGAACGAGGGCACCCCGCCGCCGTCCCGGGACGAGGTGCGCTTCGTCGGCGCGCAGATCGCCGCGAACTGGCTGGGGGAGCGGGGCAGGACCGAGATGGCGGGTCTGCTGCCCGGCCACCCCTTCCTGCCCGGTCCCGTCGACCAGGACCTGCTGATGGACGCGGAACGGCTGCTCCAGCGGTCCCTGCGCGGGCACGCGGTGCTGCGGCGGGCGCTGCGGGACGGGTTCTGGCAGCACCTTCAGTCGCAGCTCTAGGAAGGTGTCCGGCCAGGATCCGCCGGACACCTCCTGACCCTCGCGACCGCCCGCGGCGTCGCTTCTCAGTGGTGGTCCCAGAAGCGGACCAGGGCCTCGGCCGTCTCGGCCGGCCGGTCCGTGTTGGGGGAGTGGTCCGCCCCCGCGATCACCGTCCGCGCCGCCCCGAGCCGTTCCGCGGTGGCGGTCAGCAGGGGGACCGGCCAGGTGTCGTCCCGTTCGCCGGAGAGGACGTGAAGGGGGAGGCCGAGCGCCCTCAGCTCATCGGTCCGGTCGGGCTCGACGGTCAACTGCCGCCCGGTGGCGAGAAGTTGGGCCGGGTTGTGGCGCAGCCACCGGGCCCGCAGATCGTCCCGGTCGCCGTTGGTGCCCGTCTCGGTGTCCTCCGGGGTGGGCGCCTCCAGCGCTTGGATCGCGGTCCAGACCTCGTCCATCGTCATCACGGCGAGCGCGTCGGCCAGCAGTTTCACCTTCTGCTGCTGGGGCTCGCTGACCGCGGCCGGGCCCGAGGACATCAGGGTGAGGGTCCGGAAGGGGGACGGGTCGCGCAGCACCGCCGCCCGTGCGATCTGGCCGCCGAGCGAGTGCCCGACCAGGTGCAACGGGGTGCCGCCGGTGCCGAGGGCGGCGGCCTGCGCGAGGACGTCCGCGGCCAGCTCGCTCTGCGCGTAGGCCGCCTCGTCGGCGGGCCCCTCGGTCTCGTACTGCCCCCGCCCGTCCACGGCCACCGCCCGGAAGCCGGCCTCGGCGAGCGGCTCCAGCAGGGCGATGAAGTCCTCCTTGCTGCCGGTGTAGCCGGGCAGCAGCACCACGGTCGCCCGCGGCTCCCCGGCCGGGGGCCGGGCGTCAAGCACCGCGAACTCCCCGCGCGCGGTGGCGAGACGAACGGAACGGGCACAGGCGGGCGGTACGAACGTGGGCGGACGGCTCATGAGCCAGAGGCTAACGCGAGCCCACGCGGCCCGCGCCCCCGCCCGGCCCCGCGAGGGGCGGGCCGCCGGCGGGAGGCGGCGGGGGTACGCCGGGGGCGGACGGAGGGGGGTCCGGCCTCGGGGCTTCGGCGCCCGTGGCTCGCGCCCGCCGCCAGGCGGGCCGATCGGCCCGGACGCGGGGGAACGCCGGGTCCAGCCCCGGCGTCTCCGCAGGGGCGGAGGTCCAGCCCGTGGCATCTCCGCAGGGGCGGGGGAGGGCGGCACGGCTTCGGGGGCCTTCGCCTGCCTCGCCGGAGGCGGGGCGCGGGTTCCCCTCCCGGCGGTGCCGCTCAGGGCCCACCGCACCCGGCGGGGCGAGCCGCCCGTCGTACGTGCCGGGGGCGGGCCGCCCCGGCACGTACCCCCGGCGCGGGAACGCCGATCGGCCCGGCCCCCTGCGACAGGGGGCCGGGCCGATCGGGTGGGGCGAGGGGCGGTCAGCTCTCGGCCGGGGCCGGGGTGTCCGCCTTCTTGCGGGTGCGGCGGGGCTTCGGCTCCGCCGGCGCCTCGGCGGTGTCCGCCGCGGTCTTGCGCGCGCGGCGCGGCTTCGCCTCGGGCTCCGCGCCCTCGGTCGTCGCGACGGCCTTGGGGGCACGGGTGCGGCGGGCCTTGGGCTCTGCCTCGGCCACCGGCGCCGCCTCCGCCGTCTTGCGGGTGCGGGTCCGGCGCGGCTTGGTCTCCGCGACGGCCGTCGCGGCCGTGGCGACCGTCTGGAACTCCACGGTGTCACCGCCGTCCGCCGGCTTGGCGACCCGCGCGCGGGTGCGACGCGGCTTGGTCTCCGGCGCGGCAGCGGCGGTCTCGGCGATCGCCGTGGCGACCGTCTGGAACTCCGCCGACTGCGTCTCGGTCACCGGCCGCGCCGCACGGCTGCGGGTCCGGCGCGGCGTGGACTCGGGCGCGGCGGCCTCGGCCGGCTCGGCGGCTTCCGCCGCCTGCGCCGACTCGGCGACGGGCGTGCTCACCGCGGCCTTGCGGGTCCGGCGGCGGCGCGGCGCCGCCACGGTGGGCTCCGCGGCGGGCGCGGTCACAGCGGCCTCCGCCACCACGGTCTCGGCGGCCTCCACGACCGCCGTGGCGGCCGACGCCTCCCCGCCGCTGCGGGTCCGTCGGCGCCGGCGCGGGGTGCGCGGCTCCGTCGGCGCGTCGCCCGTGGACTGCTCGGGCACGGCCGACGCGGCGGTCTCCGCCCCGGCGAGGTCCGAGCCCCCGCGAGTACGCCGGCGCTGACGCGGCGTCCGCGTACGGGCCGGGCGCTCCTCGCGGGCAGCGGCAGCGGCAGCGGCGGCGGGAGCGGACCGGCGGCCGCGGCCGCCCGTCTCGCCCAGGTCCTCGACCTCTTCCGCCGCCAGACCGGCGCGGGTGCGCTCGGAGCGGGGCAGCACACCCTTGGTGCCCTCGGGGATGCTCAGCTCCGCGTACAGGTGCGCCGAGGTGGAGTACGTCTCGACCGGGTCGTTGAACGGCAGGTCCAGCGCCTTGTTGATGAGCTGCCAGCGCGGGATGTCGTCCCAGTCGACCAGGGTGATCGCGATGCCCTTGGCGCCCGCGCGGCCGGTGCGGCCGATGCGGTGCAGATAGGTCTTCTCGTCCTCGGGCGACTGGTAGTTGATGACGTGCGTCACGCCCTCGACGTCGATACCGCGCGCGGCGACGTCGGTGCAGACGAGCACGTCCACCTTGCCGTTGCGGAAGGCGCGCAGGGCCTGCTCGCGCGCGCCCTGGCCCAGGTCGCCGTGGACCGCGCCGGAGGCGAAGCCGCGCCGGGCGAGCTGGTCCGCGATGTCGGCCGCGGTCCGCTTGGTCCGGCAGAAGATCATCGCCAGTCCGCGGCCGTCGGCCTGCAGGATGCGGGAGACCATCTCCGGCTTGTCCATCGAGTGCGCGCGGTAGACGTGCTGCGCGATGTTCGCGACGGTCGCGCCCTCGTCGTCCGGCGCGGTGGCGCGGATGTGCGTGGGCTGCGACATGTAGCGGCGGGCCAGACCGATGACCGCGCCCGGCATGGTCGCCGAGAACAGCATGGTCTGCCGCTTGGCCGGCAGGAACTGGATGATCTTCTCGACGTCGGGCAGGAAGCCCAGGTCGAGCATCTCGTCGGCCTCGTCGAGGACGAGGGCGCGCACATGCGAGAGGTCCAGCTTCTTCTGGCCGGCCAGGTCGAGCAGACGCCCGGGCGTGCCGACGATCACGTCGACGCCCTTCTTGAGCGCCTCGACCTGGGGCTCGTAGGCCCGGCCGCCGTAGATCGCGAGCACGCGGACGTTGCGCACCTTGCCGGCGGTCAGGAGGTCGTTGGTGACCTGTGTGCACAGCTCACGGGTGGGGACGACGACCAGGGCCTGCGGGGCGTCGGTGAGCTGGTCGGGACGGGCCCGGCCGGCCTCCACGTCCGCGGGGACGGTGACGCGCTCCAGCAGCGGCAGGCCGAAACCGAGCGTCTTGCCGGTGCCGGTCTTGGCCTGGCCGATGACGTCGGTGCCGGAGAGCGCGACGGGGAGGGTCAGCTCCTGGATGGGGAAGGGATTGACGATGCCGACGGCTTCGAGGGCCTCGGCCGTCTCGGGAAGGATCCCGAGATCCCGGAAAGTCTTGGGCTGCTGCGTAGTCAGGGTGTTGCCTCTTCTGTGAGACGCGGCACGAGGCGAACGCTGGGGGTCGTACCGCACCCGGGTACTGGCCGGCCGGAAGGGCCGGAGGGTGCGGGACCACTGCCGTCGCTCGAGCGTCGTACCGCTGAGGGGCCCCTCATCTGCGTCCGTGCGCACACAGTGCGCGCGATCCGCGTGGAGGGCGGGCGGGTCGGAGCCGATCGGGCCACCGACCGGGCATCCTCATTCATGAGACGGCCCACCGAGCAGATCTGTGATGCCGATGCTCAGCAGGCGCAATACCACTGTACCCCCAAATCGCGCATGTGTGTTGGGCGAAATCCCGTCGGATGTGCTCGGGGTGCGGTTGACCAGGCCCTTCCCCGCTGTGGCGGGCGGGCTATTGTGCGCTCCATGGAGACGCCTGACAACGCCACTGAACACACCGGGATCGCCGCCCAGGACTGGGCCGCGGCCTCCGCCGAACCCCAGTACCGCGCCGCCGTGGTCGATCTTCTCGGCGCTCTCGCGTACGGCGAGCTGGCGGCCTTCGAGCGCCTCGCCGAGGACGCGAAGCTGGCGCCGACGCTGGCCGACAAGGCGGAGCTGGCGAAGATGGCGTCCGCCGAGTTCCACCACTTCGAGCAGCTGCGGGACCGGCTGACCACGATCGAGGCCGAGCCCACCGCGGCCATGGAGCCCTTCGCCCAGGCCCTGGACGACTTCCACCGTCTGACCGCGCCGTCGGACTGGCTGGAGGGCCTGGTCAAGGCGTATGTCGGCGACTCGATCGCGAGCGACTTCTACCGCGAGGTGGCGGAGCGGCTGGACAGCGACACCCGCGCCCTGGTCCTCGGTGTGCTGGACGACACCGGGCACGGGAACTTCGCGGTCGAGAAGGTCCGCGCGGCGATCGAGGCCGATCCGCGGGTCGGCGGCCGGCTCGCCCTGTGGGCGCGCCGACTGATGGGCGAGGCGCTCTCCCAGGCCCAGCGGGTGGTGGCGGAGCGCGACGCGCTGTCGACGATGCTGGTCGGCGGGGTGGCCGACGGCTTCGACCTGGCGGCGGTCGGCGAGATGTTCTCCCGGATCACCAAGGCGCACACCAAGCGGATGGCGGCGCTCGGCCTGGCGGCCTGACGCCCCCGGTATCGGTATCCGCCATCGCTATCCGTCCGGCCCGGGTCCCGGGGCCCGGAAAGTCCCGGGGCCCGGGGAGTCCCGGGGCTCAGAAGGGGAAGGCGCGGCGCAGCCCCCGGGCCCGGGGCCCGGGCCGGATCAGCAGGGAGAGCAGCACCGCGCCGATCGCCGCCGAACCGATCAGGGTGGCCGCGGGATTGCCCGGGCCGAGCGCGACATGGGTCACATAGGCGCCGAAGACCGCGCCCAGGGTGCCCGTGGTGAAGACGGCCCGGCGCGCTGGAAGACGTTCGGAGAGGTGACGGGTCGCGGCCCAGGACAGGGCCAGTCCGACCAGGACGGAACCGAGCGTTTCCAGAATCACTGCTGATCACCTCACGCCGTACGGGGCAGAGTCGGTCGGTCACAGCCGGTACTACCCGGCGCGAACGGATCACAACCCTCCCCGAGCGGGCGGCAACATGCCTGATCAGCGCAATCCACCCGGCCTCCGGACGCAGCCCGGCGAGGCTCCGGGGACACGCGAGCGGGGCCCGGCGGACACTGTCCGCCGGGCCCCGCCCGTACACCTTTCGCGGGCGCCTACAGGGCGCCGAACCCCACGCGCCGCGTCGCCGACTCGCCGATCTCCACGTAGGCGAGGCGGTCGGACGGCACCAGGACCTTGCGGCCCTTCTCGTCCGTCAGGCTGAGCAGCTGCGCCTTGCCGGCCAGCGCCTCGCTCACCGCGCGCTCGACCTCCTCGGCGGACTGCCCGCTCTCCAGAACGATCTCCCGGGGCGCGTGCTGCACGCCGATCTTGACCTCCACGGCTATGTCCCTCCGAACGGTCCGTGCGTTGCGCGATCAACCGCGCCGTACGCAGCACACATTAGCCCGGTCACGGGACGGCTCCCGCGTCCGCGCGGAACGCCAGGAGCGAACAGCGGCCCGGGGGCGGCCCCGGGCCGCCGGGCCGCCACCGCTCAGTGCTGCTCGGAGCCGTGCAGCGGGAAGCCCGCGATACCGCGCCAGGCGAGCGAGGTCAGCAGCTGGACGGCGGTGTCCCGGGGGACGGAGGAGCCGCTGGAGAGCCAGTACCGGGCCACCACCTGGGAGACCCCGCCGAGGCCCACGGCCAGCAGCATGGACTCCTCCTTGGACAGTGCGGTGTCCTCGGCGATCACGTCCGAGATGGCCTCCGCGCACTGGAGGGACACCCGGTCCACCCGCTCGCGCACCGCCGGCTCGTTGGTCAGGTCCGACTCGAAGACCAGGCGGAACGCGCCGCCCTCGTCCTCCACGTATGCGAAGTAGGCGTCCATCGTCGCGGCCACGCGCAGCTTGTTGTCCGTGGTCGAGGCAAGGGCGGTGCGGACGGACTGGAGGAGGGCCTCGCAGTGCTGGTCCAGCAGCGCGAGGTAGAGCTCCAGCTTGCCGGGGAAGTGCTGGTAGAGCACCGGCTTGCTGACGCCGGCGCGCTCGGCGATGTCGTCCATGGCGGCCGAGTGGTAGCCCTGGGCCACGAAGACCTCCTGGGCCGCGCCCAGGAGCTGGTTCCTGCGGGCTCGGCGTGGCAGGCGCGTGCCCCGCGGGCGCGCCGCCTCTGTCTGCTCGATGGCTGTCACGCCGCCTCCCATGTGGTGAACAAGCACAGTCGTTCCATAAGCGCTGTGCGCCGCGCCCGCCATCGTACTTTTCGGTAACGAGGCTGTGCGTGGTGCGGACGCAGAATTTCACGGACCGGACAGACGCGGAAGCGCCCTGCCCGCCCGCACCCGGCGGACATACCGGCGGCAAGCCTCTCAGGCCGCCGCGGGCCGCGGTCGCCGGGTCAGCGGCGGGCCGTCACCGGTAGTCGTCCTCGTCGAGCGAGACGGTACGTGCCTGCTCCGCGGCGTCCGCCTCGTTCGCGCCCTCCGGGGCGGCGCGCAGCGGCTCGTCGCGCTCGGGCCGGACCTCCGTGTGCTGCTCGGCGGCGTCCGCCTCGGGGACCTCCGGCCCGTCGGCGGCCGACTCGTCCTCCTCCGCGAAGGTCTCCGGATCGCTCGGGTCGACTGTCATATCGCACCGCTTTCCCTGGAATGCGTGGTCGGGACCGGGTGCCCGGGACCGCGGGTGCCGAATCGTGCGGCCGGGAACACGGTGTCCGCCTTCCGAGCGTAGGAGTTCGGCAGGCCGGACGCTATGTGTGCGGCTCTGTGCGCCGGGCGGGCCCTGTGACGCCGAACACAGGGGGCCGGGCGTGATCGTCTCGTAACATTGCCCGCATGTCTTCGACCGAGCTGCCGGGCGCCCGGGCCGTGGGCGCCGCCGCGGCCCCCAAGGTCGCGGCGGTCCGCGTCGCCGAGGGCGAGGAGCTGCGCTCCGCCGTCCTGCCCGGACTGACGCTGACCGTCCGCTCCCGGCCCCCCACCCGGGCCGGGCTGCCGCCCGCGCTGTACGTCCACGGACTCGGCGGCTCCTCCCTGAACTGGTCGGCGCTGATGCCGCTGCTGGCGGACGTCGTCGACGGCGAGGCCGTCGACCTGCCCGGCTTCGGCGACTCGCCGCCGCCGCAGGACAACGACTACTCGGTGCGCGGCCACGCCCGGGCCGTCGTCCGGCACCTCGACGCCGCCGGCCGGGGCCCCGTGCACCTCCTGGCGAACTCGCTGGGCGGCGCGGTCTGCACCCGGGTCGCGGCCGCCCGCCCCGACCTCGTACGGACCCTGACCCTGATCTCGCCCGCCCTGCCCGAGCTGCGGGTCCAGCGCTCCGCGGTGCCCACCGCACTGCTCGCGCTGCCCGGCGTCGCCGCGCTGTTCGCCCGCACGACCCGGGGCTGGAGCGCGGAACAGCGCACGCGAGGAGTACTCGCCCTCTGCTACGGAGACCCCTCACGGGTGACGGACGAGGGCCTGCGCAACGCCGTCGAGGAGATGGAGCGGCGGATGCGCCTCCCCTACTTCTGGGAGGCGATGACCGGGTCCGCCAGGGGGATCGTGGACGCCTACACCCTCGGCGGGCAGCACAACCTGTGGCGGCAGGCGGAGCGGGTGCTCGCACCGACTCTGCTCGTCTACGGGCGCAGGGACCGCCTTGTCTCGTACCGTATGGCGCGCAAGGCGACGGCGGCGTTCCGGGACTCCCGGCTGCTGACGCTCCCGGAGGCCGGGCACGT
This sequence comes from Streptomyces sp. NPDC005805, assembly GCF_040630445.1. Classification (NCBI taxonomy): domain Bacteria; kingdom Bacillati; phylum Actinomycetota; class Actinomycetes; order Kitasatosporales; family Streptomycetaceae; genus Streptomyces; species Streptomyces sp. NPDC005805. The sequence goes on along the minus strand of NZ_JBEXXN010000025.1, from coordinate 1,718 downwards.
TGCGATGATGGAATACCCGGAGACGGTCGCCCAGGCGTTCCGGGAACTGCTCGACGACTGCGGTGGGAGCTGACCGGCGCGTGGGACGACACAGCCGCAAGGGCCCGGCGCCCAAGCAGGCCGCGACCGGGGGGGTACCCGGGGCGGCGTCCGGTGCGCCGGAGGCCGGCGCCGCCGCGTCCGGCGGCGGACGGCGCCGCCGGGGATCCGCGTCCGCCGGTCCGGGCGCGCACGCTCCGGCCGGGGACGCGCCGTACCCGGCCGCCCGGGGCGGGCATCCGGAGCACCACGAGGCGGGCGGCGGCTGGGGCGACCCGTACGCCGGGGCCGGGTACCCGGGTGCCGGCGCGCGGGCGCGGGTCGCGCCGGGCCGGACGGCACCGGGGGCGCCCCGGGTGCCGGCGCCGCGCCGGGAGTTCCTGGAGGCCTTCGACGGGCCGGCGGCGGCCCCCGCCCGTCCGGCGGGGACAGCGGGCCTCGACGGCGACTACGGCTCCGACGACTTCGACGCGTTCGGCGGCGCCCGGTCCGCCCCGGCGCGGCACAGGGTGGACGCGCCGGCCGGCCATGCGTCCTCCGGCGGGGACGGGCCGGACGACGGCGGGCGCGACGGCGGCGACGACGAGCTGCCCGCACGGGGCGGCAGGGGGCGGGCCTTCACCGGGGTCGCGGCCGCCGCCGTGACGACCGTCCTCGCCGTGGTGGTCGCCGGGCAGGTGGCCGACGGCGGCGGGGAGAGCGTGGGCGCGCAGTCGGCGGGCCAGGGGCGCGGCGCCCTGCAGGAGCGGCCGGACCGCTCCGAGGGCCGCCCGACCCCGCCGCGGGAGGCGGTCGCCGAGCCCGCGCCCGCCGCGCCGGTCCCCACCTACCGGCAGCTGATGGCCACGCAGTTCCCTCTCGACCCGAAGCTCAAGGGGCCGGGGACCTTCGAGGCGGTCAAGGGCTTCGACAAGGCTCCGGGCAAGGGACGGAAGGTGCGCTACCGGATCGACGTCGAGAAGGGCCTCGGCCTGGACGCCGGGCTCTTCGCCCGCGCCGTGCAGGAGACCCTCAACGACGACCGGAGCTGGGCGCACAACGGGGCGATGACCTTCGAGCGGATCTCCTCGGGCGAGCCGGAGTTCGTGATCACCCTCGCCAGCCCGGGGACCACCGGGGTCTGGTGCGCCAAGTCCGATCTCGACACGACCGTGGAGAACGTCTCCTGCGACTCGGCCTCCACCGAGCGCGTGATGATCAACGCGTTCCGGTGGGCGCGCGGCGCCGACACCTTCGGGCCGGGCGCGATGACGGCCTACCGGCAGATGCTCATCAACCACGAGGTCGGGCACCGGCTGGGGCACGACCACGTCAACTGCAGGACCCCCGGGGCCCTCGCGCCGGTCATGCAGCAGCAGACCAAGTCCCTCGACATCGGCGGGATCAGCTGCCGCCCCAACCCCTGGGTGCATCCCGGGGAGTAGCCCCGCTCCGGCGGCTCCGGCGGCGGTGCGCGCCGCCGGAACGGTTCCGCCATGTGGACTTCCGTATGACTCCGTGTGACGGAGCGACACCCTAGCGCGACGGAACGCCTCGCGGGCGCGAAAGTTACGTGTATTCACCCCTTCCGGTGGCGGGGGGGGGGGGGCCCCGGGGCGCGCCCCCCCCCCCCCCCCAAAAAAATTGATGACTCTTACCGCCGCTGTAGGCATCTCCGCGCGGCCACCGCGATATGGGTG